>JAGSHH010000122.1 GCA_023954655.1 Colwelliaceae bacterium | reverse complement strand
GTCATGCCTTTAGTTTTCTTATTGTTATATAAACTTCAGTCTAATTTTAAAAAGCTTTCCGGTTTAATTTTACTTTTTGTTATAAGTGCATTACTCAGCTATATATTAACCAAATATAATCAAAAAATAGCTTATTACTTGGTAGTTTCAAGGGCTTTTGAGTTTTTGGTTGGAGCAATTTTAGCCTTTTTGATTTTAAATTATCGTCAAAAGTTAAATGTAAATTTGCTAGTAAACCATGTACTCACTTTTGCATCATTAATATTGTTAGTGCTGAGTGCTATTATTATTGACGAAAAAGTACCATTTCCTAGTCTTGTGGCTTTAGTTCCTTGTTTAGCAACCGCGTTATTGATTTTTACTGGTTTAGATAACCGAAGCGTTACTTACAAAATACTTGGTAGCCCGCTATTGGTTTTTGTTGGGAAAATCTCTTATTCATTGTATTTATGGCATTGGCCACTAGTGGCATATTGTAAATATGTTGGTGTTGAATTTACTTATGTTGTTCAATTGTCTATAGCAATTTCATCAGTTGTTTTAGCATTTTTAAGTTGGAAGTATATCGAGCAACCTGTCAGGCATATTAAAGGTCAAAATATTACAAAATTTGCACTAGCTTTGTATGTTTTTCCGTTTGTACTCGTAACTGTTTTTTATTATATAGGTAAAAATTATGAGTTTTTTCCTAAGCGGTTTGATTCCACAATAATTGAGATGGAAGCAAGCATAAAATCTAAACCCGAATATGGCCGTGAAAATTGTCACACCAGTAATGTTGAAATTACAACAAATTCAAAATGCTTTCTCGGAGACATAACTGCTTCAAAAGTTGATGTCATTCTGTGGGGGGATTCCCACGCTAATCACTTTGTTGGTTTAATGGATGAATTAGGAAAACATTCAAGTATCAAAATTCAAGATATTACTATGGGGAATTGTCCGCCATTAATTGATATTTATGTAAATTTACCTAAATCTAGAAATAACTGTATTGAAAAAAATAATAATGTTTTATCTTTTATTCAAGCGAGTAAACCTAAATATGTATTCATTGCGGCTTCATGGGGGGGGTATTCTGAGGGTACGTTTACAGACTACCCAAGCCAAAAAAGTATTGATGTTATGCAAAATAACTTAATAAATACTATTGAAGAATTGCAGAAGATGAATATTAAAGTTGTTATTTTTAAAATGCTTCCAAGAATGAAAAAAGATCTAAGTAGTTGTTCAACTAAAATGACTCGTTTTCCTAATCTCCATAAAAAAAATGAATGTGAGTTTGATAATGATTTTAAAGTAAATAAGCTTGATGAGTTTTATGAAAATATTAATGAATTAACATCATATAAGGTAGGCTTTGTTGATGTTAGCAAGTTCTATTGCCAGAATAAACGCTGTAACACTTGGATAGATTCAACTCCTTTATACAGAGATAATAATCATTTAAATATGAAAGGTTCAGAATTATTGGGTCGATTATTAGCATCGAGCAATCAAATTACTTTTTAATTTTATTCGTACTTATTATAAAGATATACCTAATTCACTCATTTTTTGATAGAATCGCGACAATTTTAGAACAGTAGGTATTTATAGATGAATGTTATTGAAGCCAACTTCGATGCTAGTGGCAAAAAAATTGCCATTGTTGTTTCTCGTTTTAACAGTTTTGTTGTTGATCGTTTACTTGAAGGCGCAGTAGATACCCTTATCCGTCATGGTAATGTTGCAGATGATGATATAACAGTAGTTAAAGTCCCTGGTGCTTATGAATTACCATTGGTTGCAAAGAAAGCGGCTAATTGTGGTAAATATGATGCAATAATTGCTATTGGCGCTGTTATTCGCGGCGGTACTCCGCATTTTGACTTTGTTGCCGGTGAATGTAATAAAGGTTTAGCTAAAGTGTGTTTAGATTCTGAAATACCTGTTTCATTTGGTGTAATCACTACAGATACTATCGAACAAGCTATTGATCGTGCTGGTCTTAAAGTAGGTAATAAAGGTGGCGAAGCTGCCCTTAGTGCTTTAGAGATGATTAACGTTCTTTCTCAGTTATAATTACTATTTAGAATTTTAATGTAGGTTGAGCTAACGTTTATAAACAAGTTCAACTTTTAACGTTGTCGAACCTATTAAAACCAATAAGCTTCGACCTACATAATAATAGGATGCCTTTGTGAAACCATCACCGAGAAGAAAAGCCCGTGAATTAGCTGTTCAAGCTGTATATTCATGGCAAATGAGTGAGAATTCAGTAACGGATGTTGAAGCTCATTTTTTAACTGAAAATGCTAAACGTCGTTTTGAAATTGATTATTTTCAAAAATTATTTAGAGGTGTTACCTCGCAAGTAAGCTCTATAGATTCAGCAATAGAACCACATGTAGATCGCCCTTTAGCAGATGTTGATCATATTGAGAAAGCAATTTTAAGAGTCGCAATATTTGAGTTGAGTGGCTGTGAAGATGTGCCTTATAGGGTTGTTATTAATGAAGCAATAGAGTTAGCAAAAGTTTTTGCGGCTGATGATAGTCACAAATTTGTTAATGGTGTACTAGATAAAGCCGTAAAGTTAATTCGTCCTGAAGAATAACTCAATTAACTATTATACTTTTCATTAGGCGCCACTGTAGAGTGCGCCTTTTGTGTTTTATATGCTGATTAACATGTATGATTCTTTGTCGATAATTACACGTGTTACCCGTCATTTTAGTTTACAAAGAATAGTGTTATGAAAGAATTTGAATTGATCAAAAAATATTTTACTGAGCAAGCGGTAAATCGAAAAGACGTGCTACTTGGCATTGGTGATGACTGTGCGTTATTAACCCCTTCTGAACGTCAAAATATCGCAGTAACAACCGACACTTTGGTTGCAGGTGTACATTTTCCTCATAATACTCCTCCTCGTGCTATTGGTCATAAAGCTATCGCTGTAAATTTGTCAGATCTTGCAGCTATGGGGGCAGAACCAACATGGTTATCGATTGCAGTAACGTTACCTGAAATTGATGAAGAGTGGGTGGGCGAGTTTTGTGCTGGCGTTTTTGAGCTTTGTGAATTTTATAATGTGCAACTTGTTGGCGGAGATACTACTCAAGGACCGTTAAGTATAACGGTTACAGCACAAGGTTTAACACCATTTGATAAGCATATTACTCGTAGTGGTGCAAAAGTCGGTGATTGGTTGTATGTAACCGGTGAAATCGGTGATTCTGCATTAGCGCTACAACACCATTATAATAAAATTAAGCTCTCAAAAGATGCACTTGATGTTGTTAGTAAACGTTTTAATTATCCAAAGCCGCGTGTATTAGCAGGACAAGCACTTCGTGAGTATGCAACTTCTGCGATTGATTTATCTGACGGTTTACTTTCTGATCTTGAGCATATTTGTAAAGCTTCAAATGTTGGTGTAAATATTGTTCTAGAAGATTTACCTATTTCTAATGCGCTGTATGATTCACTTGGGCAACAAGACGCTATTGAATTAGCATTAAAAGGTGGAGACGACTATGAACTGCTATTTACAGTGTCTGAAGATAATAAAGTGGGCATGGAAACAGCTTTAGCTAATGTTGGTGTAACAGTAACGTGTATTGGTCAATTAAATACGACAGACAAGATCACCACAACCTTAAACAATAAGCCGACACATATTAATGCTCAAGGCTTTGAGCACTTTTCTCAAAAAGATTAAATAATAATGAATAAAGTAAAATTTAATTTATTAGATCCTATTCAGTTTTTAGCATTGGGCTTTGGTAGTGGACTTGCGCCTAAAGCGCCTGGAACATTTGGAACTTTAGCCGCTATTCCTTTATTACTGTTATGTTCAACATTAGAACCTATCTACTTTGCTGTAATCATTATTGTGATGTCACTTATTGGAGTGTATTTATGCGATTATACAGCCAAAGCCGTTAATGTTCATGATCATCCAGCGATAGTTTGGGACGAATTTGTGGGGTTGTTCATCACGATGTTTATGATCCCGTTGAATTTGAAAACTATAGTTGTTGGATTTGTTCTCTTTCGACTATTTGATATTGTTAAACCATGGCCTATTTCATGGTTGGATAAACATTGCCATGGTGGCTTTGGTATTATGATTGATGATATTGTCGCAGGATTAGCAGCATTAGCTTGTATGCATATTATCTTTTAATTGAACACCTTAAAAACATACAAATAATAAAGCCCGAATATTTATATTCGGGCTTTATTTTATGAACACTGAAGATTATTTAATGCAAAATTCTTGCTTTAATTGTTCCATCAATTGCTTTTAATGCGCGTAATGCTGTTTCACTATTTTCTGTTTCAATATCAATTACTACATAACCAATTTGATCATCAGTTTGTAAATACTGAGCAGCTATATTGATGTTATGTTCAGCAAAAGCTTGGTTAATTTTTGTTAAAATACCCGGCTGATTTTGGTGGATATGTAATAAACGGCTAGTTCCTACATGACCTGGTAATGATACTTGAGGGAAGTTAACTGCAGATAATGTTGAACCATTATCAGAGTATTTAGCCAATTTACTTGCTACTTCTAACCCAATATTTTCTTGAGCCTCTTTAGTACTACCACCAATGTGTGGAGTTAATATCACGTTATCAAATTCTCTTAATGGAGAGATAAATTCTTCATCATTTCCTTTAGGTTCAATAGGAAATACATCAATCGCAGCCCCAGCTACTTTTTTGGTTGAAAGTGCTTCTGAAAGTGCATCTATATCAACGACAGTACCTCGAGAAGCATTAATGAAAATTACACCGTTTTTCATTACGTCAAATTGTGCAGCGCCCATCATGTCTTGTGTTTGTGGCGTTTCTGGTACATGTAAACTGACAACATCAGACTCTTCAAGTAAAGCGTTTAATGTTGGAGCTTGGCTCGCGTTGCCTAAAGGTAATTTTGTTTCTATATCGTAAAAACGAACCTTCATACCAATAGTTTCAGCTAAAATACCTAGCTGCATGCCAATGTGGCCATAACCAACAATACCTAAAGTTTTGCTACGAGCTTCAACCGAACCAACTGCTGATTTATTCCAGACACCGCGATGCGCTTGAGCACTTTTCTCAGGTATACCACGAAGCAATAATAGTAATTCACCTATAACTAATTCAGCAACAGAACGAGTATTTGAGAATGGCGCATTAAATACTGGTATACCTAATTTTTGAGCTGCTTTTGTATCAACCTGATTTGTGCCAATGCAATAACAACCAATAGCCACTAGCTTTTTAGCATGTCTAAGTACTTTTTCATTGAGCATTGTACGAGAGCGAATGCCGATAAAATGCACTGAAGCAATTTTCTCGATTAATTCATCTTCAGCTAAAGATGTTTTAAGGTATTCAATATTGCTATAACCTTGAGATTTAAGTTCTTCTAGCGCGCTCTGGTGCACACCTTCTAACAATAAAATCTTAATTTTTTCTTTTGCTAATGATTTATTACTCATGCTCGATAATCACTCTTTGTAAATTTACGTTGCTTTATTTTATCTAATAGTTTTATTGAAAAACTATAGATGGATGGCTAGATGCCTAAATATAGCATTAAACTACCATATAGTGTATAAACTCTAAAGTGTTATTTTATAACTTTTGCACCATTAGGCGTGCCAAGAACCAATATATTTGCTCCACGTGCAGCAAACAAACCATTTGTAACAACCCCTACCAAGGCGTTGATGTCTCTTTCTAAAGTGATAGGATCGATTATATCTAAGTTATACACATCTAGAATGACGTTGCCATTGTCAGTAACAACCCCTTGGCGATAAGAAGGATCACCGCCAAGTTTAACTAATTCTCTAGCTACATAACTTCTTGCCATAGGAATGACTTCTACAGGAAGAGGGAAGTTACCTAAAACGCTAACTTGTTTGGTTTCATCGCAAATACAGACAAATGTTTTTGCCACGGCAGCCACTATTTTTTCACGGGTTAATGCAGCTCCACCACCTTTGATCATATGCATATGTTTAGTAATTTCATCTGCACCATCAACATATACATCTATTGCGTCAACATTATTTAAATCAAAGACTTCAATACCATGTGCTCGAAGTCTTTTTGATGATTCTTCTGAACTCGAAACAGCTCCTTCGATATCATGTTTCATTGTGGCTAAAGCATCAATAAAGTGATTAACTGTTGAGCCTGTGCCAACGCCGACAATTGAGTCTTTTTGGACAAAGTCTAGTGCTTTTATAGCCGCAGCTTTTTTCATTTCATCTTGAGTCATGGTTATTATCCAAGTAAATTTGGGGAACTAAGTAATTTTCGCAATATTATAGCAGCCAGTATCTATATAAAAGAAATGAAAGCTTTAATAAAACTTAAATTGCTTGTGGGGAGTTATAATTTCAGGGAGTGGAATGTCCCAATGCTCAATAGGAATTATTTCTACTTGTTGACAAGTATGGGCTAAACCAATTGGATAGGGGGTTTTAGCCTTATTCTTTTGAGAAAACCAAGTTGCAAGTGTTCTATCGTAATAGCCCCCTCCCATACCTAGTCGAGCTCCCGTATTATCAAAAGCCACTAAAGGGGTAAAGATAATATCGATTTGTGTAAGAGGAATTACATCACTAACATTCAATTCCGGCTCAAGAATGCCGTATTGGTTTTTCACCATTATGCTTTTCGTGTGGTAATTTAGAAATAATAAATTACCTTTACTAAAAGGGTGAATCACAGGCAGGTAAGTTTTTATATTATTATGCCAACAATAATCAATAAAAGAGTTCGTATTTAATTCACCATCATTTGATAAATATATTGCAATAGCTTTTGCTTCAATTACTTTAGGGTGAAGGCTAAGTACTTTAGCTAAATATTGAGCTTCTTCCTTTTGCACCTGTTCATCTAAACCCTTACGTTTACTTCTTACTGCTTGGCGAATTTCATTACGAGATTTGATGGATTTTCCTGTCATTGGCTTATGAGTATTTATTCGAATGATATTACAATAAACTTGGATGAACTAAAGTGAAAGTAAAAAAATAGCCAACGATATTGTTGGCTATTGTTTAAAGTAATAAAAAAAATTTTTAAATTGAGTTAATTAGCTAACAGGCGCTGCTGATTTAGCGTGTTCAGCTGTTGAGTCGTCAACTTTAGTATCTTCATCATCTGCCGCTAGGTTTTCCCAAAATCTTGATTTAAATCCAATTAGTAACATTACAATACCAATACCTATGCTGAATAAGCTAATTTGGATATATAAAGAAGGGATTTGCTCAACGTTATTTGGATCATAGTTTCCGGCTAATAAGCCAGAGATAATGTTGCCGATAGAATAAGTTAATACAAATATGCCCATCATTTGACCAGCAAAACGTTTAGGAGATAATTTACTTACCGCACTTAGCGCTACAGGGCTTAAGCATAATTCACCAACTGTATGAAGGAAATATGTAGCCACTAACCAATATGGAGCTACTTTCATGCCTGATGCTGCATATTGAGCAGCAAAAAACATTACGATAAAACCACTCGCCATAACAATTAAACCAAATGCACACTTTATTCCGTATGACGGGCTTACCAGTGTTTTACCTAAATTAATCCATAGAGCTGCGAAGAAAGGAGATAATAAAACAATGAAAAGTGCATTTAATGATTGGAACCAACCAGTAGGAATTTCAAATGAACCCACTAAACGATCAGTATAATCACGAGCAAATAAATTCATTGAAGAACCTGCTTGCTCAAAACCTGACCAAAAACATGCCGATGCAATACAAATTAATAATAATGCCCACAATCTTTTCTTTTCATTATCAGTCAAATTACTGAAGAAGTAGATGACGGCATAATAAACAACAAATATTAATGAAAAAGCTATTGCTACATATTGAGCAACAGATACAGGGTCAATCGAAAGAGTTCCGTTGAAAATTAAAGTGGTGACTATTACAATTCCTGCTAGAGTAGCACTAATGACTGTCCAACTTGTTTTTTGTGCTTTATCTGACATTGGATATACGGGTTTTTCACCTACGCCATTTAGGTTAGGCGTCGTTAATTTATATTGAATTAAACCTAAAGCCATACCCACTGCAGCTGCACCAAATGCCCAGTGCCAGCCAACATTTTCCATTAAGTAACCACAAACACCGTAGCCGATAAAAGAACCTAAGTTGATACCCATATAATAAATAGCGTAGCCACTGTCACGACGTACGTCTTTATCTGAATATAATTGTCCTACCATTGCGCCGATATTCGGTTTTAATAAACCAGTACCTAAAATAACCACAATAAGGCCGATAAAGAACGTATTATCGTTAGGGATGGCTAAAATGATATGGCCTATCATAATAATAATGGCGCCATACCAAACAGCTTTTTGTCCACCTAACAATCTGTCTGAAATCCAACCACCGGGTAGTCCCATAAAATAAACACTACCTGTGTATAAACCATAAATAGCAGCAGCAGAAGCAACAGTTAAACCTAGTCCACCATCTTGTAAAGTGGCTGTCATAAATAGTACAAGTAGCATGCGCATGCCGTAATAACTCATACGCTCCCACATTTCTGTGACAAATAATGTTTGTAGACCTTTAGGGTGACCAAAGAATGATTGGTCAGTTTGCGTTGTCATAATTAAATTCCTTCCAAGATACGCCGTATATTGTATATTTTTATAATGTTAACCGTTATGTTAACACGATTTTATTTCGACGTTTATTATAATAAATCAGCGGCATTTATACCTTTGATAGCTCAGAAGCGCAAGTGAAGAAGCTTGATCTAGTCGTGAGCCCTTGTAAACAAGGTTAAACAAAACAAAGGTTTTGACAATAAATCCGACTTAAAACTGGCGTTCAATTGTTAATTAATAGTAATATTTACTTTAATAGGACCTCAATTTTATAAAAGTGAATCAAAATGGATAAAAGAATAACTAAAGCAGTGATCCCAGTAGCTGGGCTTGGAACAAGAATGTTACCGGCGACAAAAGCTATTCCTAAAGAGATGTTGCCAATTGTAGATAAGCCTTTAATTCAATATATAGTCAACGAGTGTATTGATGCAGGAATAAAAGAAATTGTTTTAGTAACTCATTCATCTAAAAATGCAATTGAAAATCACTTTGATAAATCTTTTGAACTTGAAACGACGCTTGAAAAGCGTGTTAAACGTCAGTTATTAGATGAAATTCAAGCTATTTGCCCGAAAGACGTGACTATTTTGCATGTTCGCCAAGGTGAAGCAAAAGGATTAGGGCATGCTGTATTAAAAGCGCGTCCAATTATTGGCAATGAACCATTTGCCGTTGTTTTACCAGACGTCATTTTAGATGATGCCTGCGCTAATTTAAAAACGGAAAATCTATCTGCCATGCTTACTCGTTACAAAGAAATCGGTAGCTATAGTCAGATTATGGTTGAACCTGTACCTATGGAGCAAGTGAGTAGTTATGGTGTTGTTGATTGTGGAGGTTATGAGTTAGCACCAGGTGAATCAAAAGCAATGACAGCGATTGTGGAAAAACCTCCTGTTGAAGAAGCACCATCTAACCTAGCGGTTGTTGGACGATATGTTCTTTCTGAAAAAATTTGGGATCTACTTAAATTAACTCCTCCTGGCGCTGGTGATGAAATTCAATTAACAGACGCTATTGCCATGTTAATGGAAAAAGAAACGGTTGAAGCTTTTCATATGACGGGTAAGTCACATGACTGTGGTTCAAAACTAGGTTATATGAAAGCTAACGCAGAATATGGTTTAAGACATCCAGAATTAGCTGATGACTTTAAGCAATTTTTGACTGATTTAATAAAATAACTTCTTCTGCTTTAATATAGGGATGTATTTGTGTATAGCGATTTAAGTGATATTTGCAAACTTGCAGAAAAGGTAAAAAGCCGTTCGATTATGAGCTTGTTTTCTGAACAGCCTGAACGAGCTGAAAAGTTATCGGTTTCTGTTGGAGATATTTTTCTCGATTACTCAAAGCAAAATATAACATCTGATGAATTATCTGCCTTATCTAAATGGGCGGATAATAATAATTTATCTGAAGCTATTCAAAAGATGTTTTCCGGTTCTAAAATCAACAATACAGAAGATAGAGC
>JAGSHH010000029.1 GCA_023954655.1 Colwelliaceae bacterium | reverse complement strand
TTATACTTATAAACTCCGTGCTTTCTCATTGTTCTTACTTCGAATATCATTCATTTGAAGCATTAATTAATAAATTAAAAATTGTTATAAATCTAAAAAATTCTGAATTATTTTGCTACCTAAATCGCTTGAGCGTTCAGGGTGGAATTGGCAACCAATAAAATTGTCTTTGGCTATAGCTGCGGAAAACTCTGAACCATATTGACAGCTAGCAACGGTATATTCGCTGATGGGGGCAGCAAAACTGTGAACGAAATAAAAATAATCACCTATGTTGATCCCTTTGAAAACAGGATGATCACTTACTGAGGTTAATGTGTTCCATCCCATATGTGGTAACCGTAGTGATTGCGAATCTAAAGGCGTCACCTCTGTAGGAATAATGCTTAAGCAATCAACATTTTGGTCACTATTGCTTTCCACGGAAGAATTAGTCATCAGTTGCATACCTAAACAAAAGCCCAAAACCGGTTGGGTAAGTTGCTGTAACGTTTCAACTAAACCTTTTTTAATGACATTTTCCATTGCGTGTTTAGCAGTGCCAACACCTGGAAAAATTACTTTATCTGCTTTTTTTATTATTTCGATATCATCGGTGATATTGGTTTGATAGCCTAATCGTTCAACAGCGAATTTTACTGAAGAAAGGTTTGCACAACCTGTATCCACTATGACAATATTTTGCTTTATGCTCATTATTACAATGTTCCTTTAGAACTCGGTAATACATCACCACTAACAGTAATTGCTTGACGTAATGCGCGGCCAAATACTTTAAATAAACTTTCTACTTGATGGTGACAGTTTCCTTCAGTTGTCGAAAGGTGTAATGTAATTGCCATTGAATCAGCTAAAGAGCGGAAGAAATGAGAAACCATTTGAGTCGACATTTGACCAACATTGCTATCAGAAAACTTAGCGTCGAATTCAAGCCAAGGTCGACCTGATAGATCAATCGAACATTCAGCACGACATTCGTCCATAGGCAAAACAAAGCCAAAGCGGCCGATACCTCGTTTATCACCTAACGCTTCTTTTAATGCTTGTCCTAACGCTAATGCAGTATCTTCAACACTGTGATGTTCATCAATGTGATAGTCACCATCAACACCAATCTCCATTGAAAAACCACCATGAGTGGCAATTTGCTCTAACATATGATCAAAAAAGCCTAAGCCTGTCTTAATGTTAACTGTACCAACTTTATCTAAATTGACCGCGACATTTATGTCGGTTTCTTTAGTTGTTCGAATTACATTAGATGTTCGAGGTTGCGTTAACAATTGCTCAGCAATAGCATTCCAATTAAGTGATGCTCTATTATATTTTATTCCTTTAATCCCCATGTTGGCGGCAAGTTGAATATCAGTCTCTCTATCGCCAATAACGTAAGAGTTAGCAAAATTTACTTTTCCTTGTTGTAAATATTCACTAACCAACCCTAGTTTTGGTTTACGGCAACTACAGTTGTCTTCATCAAAGTGAGGGCAAAGTAATACATCATCAAAAATGACACCTTGAGAAGAAAAGAAGTCCATCATCTTATTATGAGGCAAATCAAAATCAGCTTGGGGATAACTATCAGTCCCTAAACCGTCTTGGTTAGAAACCATCACCAAACGAAAGCCTTTTTTCATTAAAGATAAAAGTACCGGAACTACGTTAGGCTCAAAAACGAGCTTTTCGAGTGTATCAACTTGTTTATCACTTACCGGCTCTTCAATTAAAGTACCGTCACGATCGATAAATAAAATGTTCTGTGGGCTTGTTGATTTAGCTGCATTTAGTGCCATGATTACTTCTCTTCTTTCAATTGGGTTGCAATCGCCTGAGCAATTGTTTGTTTCAAAATAGATAATTCTTGTTCACTGCCAATGCTAATGCGTAAGCAGTTCTCTAACTGTATTTGCTTAGATTGATCGCGAATTAATATGCCTTGTTGTTCAAGGCAACTAAAAATGAAGCTTTTTGTCTGACTATCTACCGTTTTAAATAATATAAAGTTTGCATCACTTTTAAAAACGTCTACACACCAAAATTGTTCAATAAGCCACTTTGACAATTGTTCACGTAAAGAATTGGTTTCTTGAACACGAATACTTACTTGTTCTAACCCTACTGGTGATAACGCTGAACTGGCAATTTCGGCAACCGGTGCTGAAATAGGGTAAGGGGCAATAACTTTACTGAGCATTTCAATAATATCGGGATTGGCTAAGGTAAAACCACAACGTAAACCTGCTAAAGCAAAAGCTTTTGAAAGTGTTCTTAATACAACGAGCTGAGGATATTCGTTAAGCCATTTTAATGCCGTATTTTCTGGGCTAAATTCAATATATGCCTCATCAACAACGACAATTGCACTATTACCAAAAATATCTAAAACAGCTTTAATTGAGTGTTCTGTGAGTAAGTTTCCGGTTGGATTGCCAGGTGAGCATAAAAAGACAACTTTAATCTTGCCAACTTGAGTGCTTAAACCTTCAAGATCTAATTGACAATTTAAACCATCAACTTCAATTAATGGCACTTTGACTATATCTGCACCGTGATTTTCTGCACTTATAGCATACATCCCATAAGTTGGCGGACAGATTAAAATACTGTCTTGATAGGCTTTGCAAAAAGCACGAATAAGTAGCTCTATACCTTCATCGGCCCCACGTGTTGCTAAAATGTTTGTATTCTCTAGTCCAGTATATTTGCTATAAGCATTAATCAAATTATCTGGCTGGAAGTCAGGATAACGGTTTATACAATCACTGTTGACTTGATAGCTACCAGAGCCTGAAGCTTCATTCGCATTTAACCAAATTTTAGATGAAAATTCGCTGCCACCAGCATATAACCTACGTGCCGATTGATAGGGCACCATTTCCACCAACTCTTCACGAGCTAGTTTGTTAGCGATAGACATTTATCTACCCTCCAAAGAACTTTCTTCTAAACGACTTTCCTCTAAACGAATAGTTACTGCACGTTTATGACCATCGAGACCTTCTGCATCAGTAAGTTCAGTAATACATTCAGCAATGTTCTGTAAACCTGATTTTGAAATTTCTTGTACGGTAAAGCGACGAGAAAAATCAGCTAATGATAAGCTAGAAATGACTTTAGAATAGCCATAAGTAGGCAAAACATGGTTAGTACCACTGGCATAATCACCTGCTGATTCTGGTGTATAAGCACCAACAAAAATTGAACCTGCATTACGAAGATTTTTTAACAATTCTGATGCATTTTCAGTTTGAACAATTAAATGTTCAGGACCATATATGTTTGAAACTTCAACGGCTTGATTTAAATCTTGTGTTAAAATAAGCCGGCTTTGAGTTAAGGCTTCAATGGCTATTTCTTTACGAGAAAGAATAGCTACTTGTTCAAGTAAGGCATTTTGCACTTTTTCAATCAGAGAAACACTGTCTGATAATAATATTACTTGACTGTCTGGACCATGCTCTGCTTGTGAGAGTAGATCTGCAGCCACATAGTTTGCATTAGCGTATTTATCTGCGATCACTAGGACTTCAGAAGGGCCTGCAGGCATATCTATCGCAAATCCATTAACTTGTTGAGATAGCTGTTTTTTAGCTTCGGTTACATATTTATTACCTGGACCAAAAATTTTATTAACAGCTTTAATTGTTTCAGTACCAAAAGCCATTGCCGCACAACCTTGCGCGCCACCGACAGTATAAATTTCATCAATTTCACATAAATCAGCAGCAACTAATACTTCATCTGCTAAGTTACCATTTATATCAGGAGGACAAACTAAAACAGTTCTTGAACATTTTGCCAGCTGTGAAGGAACACCTAACATTAATACAGTTGATGGAAGTGGTGCGCTACCTGCGGGTATATATAATCCAACACTTTCTATTGCTTCAGTTTTTAAGGTACAACGAACACCCGGTGTCGTTTCAACTGTAATATCTTCAGCAACTTGTGCTTGGTGAAACCGTTTAATTTGCCCATATGCTGTTTTAATAGCGTTAAACCGTTTTTCAGATAAAGCCGCTTTAGCTTTACTTATTTGCTCTTGGTTCACTTTTAAGGTTGATAGTTTTACACCATCAAATTTTTCAGTTAAATCAAAAAGTGCTTTATCGCCATTATTGCGAACATTAGTTAAGATGTTTTCTACTTGCTGAGATAGCAAACCACTTTCCGCAATAGCTGGTCGAGCAAGGGCTGCTTGCTGATCACGATCAGATAAAGTTTGCCATTGTATTAATTCGTTTTTCATATCGTAGTACTTCTTTTTAATTAAACTAGATAGATAATTAAAGTTATTTTAAACAGATACGTTAGATAATTAAGGTTTCTACAAAGCAGTTTATTTGTGTGTCGTTTGAACTTAGTTGTCCTAAGTGATTGTGACGAACAAATGAAACAATGATGTATAAGTTTTAATTATGACGCGTATTAGCCCATCATTTTCTCAATTGGCATAACAAGTATCGAGTTACAACCTAGCGCGTTAAGTTCTTCCATGGTTTCCCAGAAAAATGTTTCTGTTGCAACAACATGTACCGCTACTAAATCATCACGTCCTGCTAATGGTAAAATTGTAGGTGTTTCTTTACCTGGCATTAACGCACTTACTTGATCAATTTTATCTTTTGGAGCATGTAACATTATGTACTTACTTTCTTTAGCTTTCATCACCCCTTGAATTCTAGGAAGTAAGGTATCAAGAATATTTTGCTTTTCCGGTGACAATGCAGAAGCCGTTTGTATTAATGATGCTTTTGATTTAAATATTTCTTCAACTTCAATAAGGCCATTTGCTTCTAATGTTGCACCTGTAGAAACTAAATCACAAATCCCATCAGATAAACCAACACGTGGAGCAACTTCAACAGAACCTTTTAATAAACAAAATTCAACATTAATACCGTTGGCTTTAGCGTAACGGTTTAATAATTGAGGGTAGGTGGTTGCAAAACGTAAACCATCTAAACTTTTAACGCCTTGATAATTAAATCCTTCAGGCATTGCAATTGAAAGTCTACATCCACCAAAGTTTAAACCTGAAGTACGAATATATTGTGATTTTTGTCCCATTAATTCTCGTTCTAATGCTGTTTCTTCAAGCGTGTTATCACCAACAATGCCTAAGTCACAAACACCATCCATCACTAAACCTGGAATATCAGAGCTTCGAACACGCATGATATCTATGGGCATATTCGCTACATGAGCAAGTAAACGTCGATCTGATACATTGAGTTTTAAGCCACATTTTTTTAAAAGTGCCTGGGTATCATCGCTTAAGCGTCCTGATTTTTGCATAGCGATACGTAATCTTGGTTCGGTTGTCATGTTACTTCTTCCTATTAAAATACTAATTTTGTTTTAAACAGTTTCTCTTTATTAAAACTGTACGTGTATATACAATTTTCAGACGCATAAAATGCGAAAAACCCCCGAGAGAGTTTGACTCTTTCGGGGGTTTAGAAACTAATTCTTTTTATCTAATCCACTGAAAGGTCAATAGCCCCTCAGCGAATGAACCTGAGCAGCTAATCCGTATGATGATGGTGATGATGGATGCTGTTTAAGTTCATTTTTAACTCTCGTTTGTTGTATTTGCCAGTTAAAGTTTATCTAAGCTTTAACTTGTATGGTTAACTTGACGAATTTTTTTATTCGTTCTGTAGTTATTTTCTAATTGCTGCTTACATTACTGCTTATTTTAAAATAGGGCAAGTAATTAATGTTATAGTTATATGAAATTATTGTCTGAGATATAAGTAATTTATTATTCTTGCCGATACAATAGATAAGGCAATTATTGTGAGATAAAAAGTTGGTAGAAACGTGGATATATTTACAACAGTTCTAACAAAAGTTAGAGCGACACCAATAAAGCCAGAAAAACTTAGAGTAAAGGCTTTAAAAAAAGAGCCCGAAACTCATGAGCTATCAGATGATCTAAACCATTTGGAAGATCATGATATTTATTTAATTAATGAAAAAAAACACTCGAAAGATAAAGAACGACATCCACAGAGTAAATCAGAATCTAAAAAGGTTAGAGTTGAAGTAGAAGAACATGAATTTACCGATGACAATATCATACCTTCAGAATCAGTGATCACTGATAAGCAAGAAATCCTACATCCTAATAAAGTTAAAAATAGTGATGAACCTGCTAAGGATATCAAACACTTAGATATTTTTATTTAAATGTTACAATTTAAAGTTAACATCTTTATTTTTTTGTAAGTAATATTTCAGAATAAAGAAGTAGAAAGTAGCTACTTTAATTTTAATCTTGGAGTATTAGGTACATGAATACTTTTATATTATCAAAAAAATTCTTAATGTTTATTTCGATTTTTATCTTGTCAGCCTGTAAAACTGGGGAAGTTACTGGTAACAATACTCCTGTCATTCAAGCCTCATATAGCTTTCAAGAATTATCATTTTCTAATATTGATTTATCTCCAGGGGTTAATACTGGTGTCATTGAGATTAAGAAGTCAAATGGGTTAATAGTTGATGTTGAGTACACAATTTTTGTACCACAACATATTGAAGGTGAAAAAGTGCCCCTCGTGTTTGGTTTACATGGCAGAGGACAATCTTCATTACATTTGGTTAGTCAGTATTTAACACCAGCTTTAGGGGATTTAGGTGGAATAATATTCGGTTTTGATGCCCCCGAAGATAGTGATTGGTTAGATTCTTCCAGTGTTTCAATGGTGAAAGAAATTATTGATATGTCAATTGAAAATTGGCCGATTGATGAAGATAAAATAGTGTTAACTGGCTACTCTATGGGGGGGACTGGCACGTGGAATATCATGACTAAATATCCTAATATATTTGCTGCTGCCATCCCAGTAGCTTCAACACCTCAACCTTGGGTTGAAGTCCCTTCTAATAAAGTACCTCTTTATGTTATCCATCCAGAAAATGATGATTATTTTTTATTGAGTGATATTGAAGTTGCAGTCAAAGATTTAATTGATAGAAATGCCTTGATAGAATTTAGAGTTATACCTGATACAGCTCATGAAGAAATATATGCATCGATTCCCTATTTATATGAAACTATTGATTGGTTAAATACAGTGATTTGGCCTGAATAATTTAAATTAATTAATATTTAGTAAGTTTATATAAATATTCTCCAATGCATCTTTAAACTGTTTAAGTATAATAGTGGCAATAATATTTCTTAATGAATCATTAATCGCTAAATGTCACCAGTAGAACTTGCTTTTTCACATTCAGGCTTATTAGCTAAAGTCCTTAATGGCTACTCACCTCGTCAAGCTCAAATTGACATGGCTTTGGAAGTTGAACTTGCAATAGAAAAAAAATCTAGCTTAATTGTTGAAGCGGGTACTGGTACAGGTAAAACTTTTGCCTATTTAATTCCTTCTTTAATATCAGAAAAGAAAGTAATCGTTTCTACTGGTACAAAAAACTTGCAAGAACAATTATTTCATAAAGATATACCACTGATTCGTAAAGCGATGGCTACTAAAGCTCAAATTGCTTTATTAAAAGGCAGAGCTAATTATTTGTGCTTGTATCGACTTGAATTATATGTAAAAGAACGTGGGCAGCTTGATGCTGCTATGCTTGCTGATTTTGTTAATATTCGAAAATGGGCAAACTCTACAACAAGTGGTGATATAGGTGAGTTGGTTAATGTTGCAGAAGATTCTGGTATTTTCCCTTATGTTACTAGTACTGTTGATAACTGTTTAGCGAAAGATTGTCCTAACATTGATGATTGTTACTTAATTAATGCCCGTAAAAAAGCGATTGATGCGGATGTGGTAGTGGTAAACCATCATTTGTTTTTTGCCGATATGGCATTAAAAGACACGGGGTTCGGTGAACTTATCCCTAAAGCTGATGTAGTGATTTTTGATGAAGCTCATCAAATTCCTGATATCGCGAGTGAATACTTTGGGGATGCATTCTCTACTCGTCAGATACTCGATTTATGCTCAGATGTTATTCAGCAATTTCATACAGAACTTACCGACGTAAAACAATTAGGCAAAGCCGCTGAAAAATGTCAAAAAACAGCTCAAGAATTTCGTTTGTTATTTAACCATGATCCTGAGCGTGGAAACTGGCGTGAAAAAATAAACTTACCACGTTTTCAACGCTCTTTTGAAAACTTAAAAACAGATCTAGACTTTCTCTATCAAGTGATTAAATTATGTATTACTCGTAACGAAGCTATTGATAATTGCTTCGAACGTGTTGTGAATATACTGTCAAAATACGACATTATGGCGAATGTTGAGCAAAATGGTATGAGCTTTTGGTATGAAACAACTCGCCGCCATGTAGTACTCCATCTAACTCCATTAAGTGTTGCTGATAAATTTAGTGACTATATATCTGATTCAAATGCCGGTTGGGTATTTACTTCTGCAACGTTAGCCGTTAATGATGGTTTTGAACATTTTTCAAATCAATTGGGGCTAGAAAAAGCAACAACATTATTAGTTGATAGCCCCTTTGATTATTTAAACCAATCGCAATTGATTGTCCCTCGATATTTACCTGAAACAAATCATAAAAGTCGTGCTCAATGCTTAGCAGATATAGCATCTCCTTTAATTGAAGCAAGCCAAGGTTCCTGTTTTTTACTTTTTACCAGTTATCGTATGTTAAATCAGGTTGCTGAAATTTTATCTGAGCAAATAGAAAACCCATTGCTCGTTCAAGGTCAAATGAGTAAACGAATATTACTTGATGAGTTTATCGGCAATGATTCGGCGGTTTTATTAGCAACGGCAAGTTTTTGGGAAGGTGTCGATGTTCGAGGTGATAAACTAACTTGTGTAATTATTGATAAACTTCCTTTTGCTTCTCCAGATGATCCAATGTTACAAGCAAGAAGTGAAGATGTTCGACGGCAAGGCGGTGATCCTTTTAGTGAAATCCAATTACCTCAAGCTGTCATCGCGTTAAAGCAAGGTGTTGGAAGGTTAATTCGAGATGTTACAGACCAAGGTGTCATGGTAATATGTGATGATCGATTAGTGACGCGTCCCTATGGGCAGGTTTTTTTAAAAAGTTTGCCAGATATGAGGCGAAGTCGAGATATTGAAAAAGCCAGTCACTTTTTAGCTGAGCTGCAAAATTCAAAATAGAGAATGAAAGAAAAAATATGCCAAATTATTTAGCTTTAGATGCCTCAACGGAAGCTTGCTCTGTTGCTTTATGCCTTGAAAATAACATAACTAGTGAATTTGAATTATGTCCACAATCTCACAGCATTGTTTTACTTCCGATGATCGATCGATTATTGAAACAAGCGAACGTGAAATTGGCAGAACTTGATGGTTTGATCTTTGGTCGAGGTCCGGGCAGTTTTACCGGTGTTAGAATTGGTGTTGGAGTTGCTCAAGGGTTAGCTTTTTCAGCTGAATTACCCGTTGTTGGTGTTTCTACGCTACAAGCTATGGCGCAACTTGCCTATGAAAAATATCAACAAGAAGAAGTGATAACGACGATTGATGCCAGAATGTCAGAGGTTTATGCAGGTTTATATCGACTGAATAATAAAGGTGTAATGACTGCTGTAGTTGAAGAAACTGTGTTACCTCCAGCAAAACTTGCTGAATATTTATCAGCTCATACAACCTGTTGCTATGGTGTAGGTTCCGGTTGGGATGCTTACCCTTCAGACCTTGAATCGTTAAAAATAAATAAAGGTTCTCCTGATATTTTATTTCCAAACGCAAAAGCAATGCTTACTATTGCTGAGCCAGATTTTATGAATGGTGATGCGGTCAGCGCAGAAGAAGCACAACCGGTGTATGTGCGAGATACTGTCTCTTGGAAGAAATTGCCAGGAAGAGAGTAGGTTTAACTATTTTATGAATAAATTTTGTATTCTCGGTAAAGTTTGATAAATTTAAGTTATGCAAATAAATAGTGCTAGTTCTTATACGCCACAATCAGCTCAATCAATAGGAGCTGATAATCAAACGCAGGTCAATGATCAGTGTGATCGTTTGGTTGTGCAACAAGAGCAGAAAAAAACTCAACAAGACTCATCACCTAAAAACCAACAAAACCGCTTAGATATTGATCCTCAAGCGATTGCGTTAGTTGAACAAAACCTAAAATTAAATGCAGAGCAAAACACTCCACAAAGAAGTAGCCGTCAGTCTATTCAACCTGATTATGATCAACCTTCTCAGCAGAATAAAACAGCGGTATTAGCTTATCAATCGGTTGATAATATTGATCAAAGAGATAGTGTGAAGCAGGCTTTTGGTGTTGATTTATATGCATAACTTGCTGAAGTAAAAGATTTTTTCATGCAAGACAAAATACCAAGCAATTCATTTTTTTATAAATACCGTTTCTGGATAATCCTCTTATCTGCAGCTTTATTACTCGAAATACCTTTTCTTTCTATTCCTTTAAAATGGTTTGAAAGTTATTTTCATGAAATTAGTCATGGCCTTGCTGCATTATTAACAGGGGGAAGCATTGTAAAAATACAGTTATTTCCAAATGGTGCTGGTTTATGCACAACGCGAGGTGGTAGTAATTTCTTAATTAGTTTTTTTGGTTATGCTGGTGCTGTTTTTTGGGGAGTCGTGATTTATTGGTTTGCTTCCATGCATCAACGTTTAGCACAAATATTTAGTGTGATAATCGCTATACTTTTGATATCTACTATCGTGTTTTGGGTAAGAGATTTATTTAGTTTTGTTATTATGGCTGTTTTATTATCGATGACCTTGCTAAAGTTTAAATTACAAAATTTGCTATATTTTCAGTTATCACTACAACTCATCGGTGCAACCATTTTACTTAATAGTATCAAAAGTCCTTGGTACTTAATTGATGGTCGCTCATTAGGTGATGGTGCTGCATTAGCTAATATTACTACTTTGCCTGAATTAGTCTGGGTATGCATATGGTTTGCGTTAGGTGTTTTAGGTATATTTTTCTTGGCAAGAGCAAAACCATAGCCATTATTATTTAAGAAAAGTAATGTGTACTTTTAATTTATTGAGTGTAATCAACTAATGATATTTAAAAATAAAAATTCGAAGGAATTAATGTAATGATAAAAAGGTTTTGGGTTTTAGTATCTCTTTTGTTAATGGTTTCTGCTTGTGTTCATATTCCCGAATCATTACGAGTTGAAGAAGGCGAAATTTTAACAAACTTTCAAGATGTTCGTGGTGACGGTGAATCTTATAATGGCTCATTAGCGCGTTGGGGTGGGGTAATTGCAAAAATTGAAAATAATACCGACAGCACTATGTTGGAAATTGTTCACTTTCAATTAAAATCATCAACACGCCCACAACAAAAAGACCAAACTCAAGGACGCTTTCGTGTTTATTATCAAGGATTTCTTGATCCAATTATTTTTAAGGAAGGAAGAAGTGTTACTGCGATTGGAAATGTTGCTGTTAAAGAAGATGGAAAAATAGGTGAACATGAGTATCAGTATCCGGTATTAAAAGCGAAATATGTTCATTTATGGAAAGAAATAAAAGAAGTCGATGTTAGGGTGACTCATAATCCTATGTGGTATACCCCATCACTTTGGTATCACCCTAGATCATTTTATCGTTCGCCTATTTATTATCCTGTATCTAAGAGCAAAACGTCATCAACTAAATCATCAACCAAAAAATAAACGATGAGTGAGAATAATAAAAAACTAAACCATCAATTAAATGAATTTTGTTATTCCTTACCTGATGCCGATATACATGGTATTGAGTTTGGTAAAAAAACTGAACCAGTAGTACTTTGTTTACATGGTTGGTTAGACAATGCGGCGAGCTTTATTCCGTTGATGAATGAGTTTGAAGATAGGAATGTTATCGCTATTGATTGGCCTGGACATGGTCATTCATCGCATCGCGGTCAAGACGCTCATTACCACTTTATCGATTATGTTTATGATCTTTTATTACTCTTTGAATACAAGCAATGGCAGTCCGTTGATATTGTCGCTCACTCAATGGGCGGTATGATTGCTTCTGCGTTTTCGGCAGCATTTCCTGAAAAAGTTAATAGTTTAACTTTGATAGATTCTATCGGGTTCATAAGTGCAAAATCTGTTGAAACAACCGAGCAATTACGCAATGGTATGTTAAGCCGTTTAAAACTCAAATCTAAAAGAAAGCCCATTCATCCTAGTCTTGAGTCGGCAATTATTGCTCGAAGAAGTGTGTCTGATCTAACCTATGATGATGCAAAATTACTTGTTGAACGGGGATCTTTAAATGTAGAAGATGGAATCACATGGCGAGCTGACAGTCGCTTAAGAAACACATCTCCGTATCGATTAACTTTTTCACAAGCCAAACAATTCATTAAAGATATTTCTATTCCTGTTCAATTAATATATGGCGATAATGGTATTGAACTTGTAGAGCTTGGGTTAGAACATTATGCTCCATTATTTAAAAAATTTACTGCTCATAAGTTAAGTGGGGGACACCATATTCATATGGAGCAGGCAGAAAAAACGTTCAATATTATTGATTCATTTCTTAAAAAACATCACATTAATTAACTTTTTCTGACGAATATTGAGAAAGCATCGAAAAATTATAGACATTAGACCAGTATTAAAGTAAAACTTCAGGATTCAAACAAGCGTTTAAAATAATAATAAAACCTAGACTAACTCAGTTACAGAAAAAAAATTGAAATGGTTGAGTTAAATACCTACAAACTTAAATAAAAGAGTCTAGAGTTAAAGTTACTAGTATAAAGAGGAGATAAATAGTGGAAAGTGTTACGAGTAAAATTTGGTTGGAAAAAAGTTACCCTCCCGGAGTTCCACACGAAATTGACCCAAACAAATACTCTTCTTTAGTTGAATTATTTGATAAGTATGTCGGTATTTATGCAAATCGACCTGCATTTATAAATATGGGCGCTGAAATTACTTTTGCTGAACTAGAAGAACAATCTAAGGCTTTTGCTGCATATTTACAGCAAGATATGGGACTTAAAAAAGGTGATAAGTTCGCCATCATGGTACCCAATTGTTTGCAATACCCAATTGCTCTGTTTGGTGCTTTACTTGCAGGTTTAACCGTTGTAAATGTTAATCCTCTATACACTGCAAGAGAGCTTGAACACCAATTAAAAGATTCTGGTACTAAAGCTATTTTAATTATAGAGAATTTCGCACAAACATTAGAAAAAGTTATTGATAAAACACCTGTTGAACATGTTATTTTAACTTCACTCGGAGACCGATTAGGTACGATAAAAGGTGCGGTAGTCAATCTTGTTGTTAAACACGTAAAAAAAATGGTCCCAAGTTTTAAACTTAAAGATACTGTTCGTTTTAATCATGTATTAAAGAAAGGGAAATCTTTACCTTACACACCAGTATTACTCAAAGGTGATGATTTAGCTTTTTTACAATACACAGGTGGAACAACTGGTGTATCAAAAGGTGCGATGTTAACCCACCGTAATATGGTTTCTAATCTTCAACAAGCTAAAGCGGCTATTAAACCACAATTAGAAGAAGGTAAAGAACTAGTTGTGACTGCATTACCGCTTTATCATATCTTTGCACTTACCGCTAATTGCCTGACATTTATCACGCTAGGTGGCACAAACTTATTGATCACAAACCCTCGTGATATGCCAGGGTTTATCAAAGAACTATCAAAGTATCAATTCACAGCCCTGACAGGTGTAAACACCTTATTTAATGGTTTATTAAATACTCCTGGCTTTGCTGATTTAGATTTTAGCTATTTAAAAGTCTCTTTAGGTGGAGGCATGGCTGTGCAAAGACCTGTTGCTGAACGTTGGGAAGAAGTTACTCATACTCGTTTACTTGAAGGTTATGGCTTAACTGAATGTGCACCTTTAGTGACGTTGTGTCCATATAATCAAAAGCATTATACAGGAACAATTGGTTTACCTGCTTCTTCTACTGATATTCGTATTGTTAAAGATGATGGAACTGATGCCGAAATAGGTGAGTCTGGAGAAATGTGGGTAAAAGGTCCACAAGTCATGACTGGATACTATAATCGACCAGATGCTACTGATGAAATATTAAAAGATGGCTGGCTGGCTACAGGTGATATTGCTTGCATGGATGAAAATGGCTTTTTTAAGATTGTTGATCGTAAGAAAGATATGATTATTGTTTCAGGTTTTAATGTATTCCCGAACGAGATTGAAGAGATTATTGTATCGCATGAAGGTGTTTTAGAAGCAGCTGCGGTTGGTGTCCCACATGAAATTTGTGGTGAAGAGATTAAAATATTTGTCGTTTTAAAAGATAGTTCTCTCACTAAAGACGATATTATTTCGCACTGTCGTCAAAACTTAACAAATTATAAAGTACCTAAGCATGTTGAATTTAGAGATGAATTACCTAAAACAAATGTTGGTAAAATATTGAGAAGGGAACTTCGTTAATTATAGAAAACACGACTATTTTAAAAAAGGCCGGCATAATGTCGGCCTTTCTTGTTATTATTTGAAGGTATTATTGAGCTTTAAGTACTTCACCATTAACCGACTTACTGTCGTCAGACATTAAGTACACATAAAGCGGCATAATTTGTACAGCTGTTGCTAATTTATCTTGTTCTTCAGCTGGATACGCACTTGCACGCATTGGAGTAGCGGTAGCGCCCGGGTTTATCGCATTAACGCGTAAAGTAGAGTCTTCATACTCATCAGCAATGACTTGCATTAATCCTTCTGTGGCGAATTTTGACACGCTATAAGCGCCCCAGAACGCCCTACCTTTACTACCAACCCCTGAAGAAGTAAAAACTAAAGAAGCATTATCAGCAAGCAATAACGTAGGTATTAATGCTTGGGCCATTAAATGCTGAGCTGTAACATTCACTTTTATAACATCATTCCAAATTTGTTCATGAACTTGAGAGTAGGGCGTAAGTTCTCCTAACATTGAGGCATTAAACAAAGCACCATCGAGTTTTCCAAATTGACTTGCAATTGTCGATGACATATCAATATAGTTTTGCTTTGTTGCTCCTTTTAGATCAAGAGGGATTATTGCCGGTTCAGCTCCACCATTTTCAAGTATTTCATCATAAACAGCTTCAAGTTTTTTGACTGTTTTTCCCAAAAGTATGACAGTAGCACCTAAACTTGCATAAGTTAAAGCAGACTGACGACCGATTCCACTGCCAGCACCTGTGACCAAAATAGTTTTATTTAATAAGCAATTTTCTGAAAACGTGTAATCAAACATAAGAAAAATAGATAAAATTTAAAGTATGCATATTCTACTCTTTGGAGAATAAACTGACGAGTAAAACTTGTCGTTAACGGTAAAATTTACAAGAATTTATCAATTAATGAAAAAAGCGCTAGCACAAAGGCAATTCTTAGGTTAAGTTTAACTGGTCTAACTAGTTGGTGTTTTATAAACCCCAACTGCTAAAATATATAAAAATAAAGACTAGTATCTGGGGAGAACTAATGAATAAGCTAGTTATAAGTCTCGCAATTGCATCAACGTTAGGGTTGAGTGCTTGTGATGATGAATCTATTAAAGATGTAAAAAAAGAAATCGCTGACAATGGTCCATCTATAGTAATACCTGGTCGAGTTGTCTTTGATCCTTCATTAGGAATTGACGGGTTATCGGTGCCTAATGATTTAATTTTCCAAGGGTCAGTAGATGGAACTTTAGAGATACCTGTTGCTGATCCTACAAATGGTTCAGATCCTTTTGTTGCTGCAAGTGCACTTGATGGCTGGGCGACGGCTCAACCGTTTGTGCTTGGTATTGAGTTTCCTGATGGTTCATCATTAGATCCAAGTAGTGCATTAAATTCTTCTTCTGTTCGTGTTTTCGAAGCTATTATGGGGGGAGATGCAAACGATTCTGATTGTACTGCTGTACCTCGTGGTATCGCCTGTAAAATAGTTAAAGAACTTGTTTTTGCAGAAGATTACCTTACTCAAGCTTCAGGAAACGATGTTGCTTTTGTTCCTCTTAAACCATTGAAAGGCTCAACAACTTACCTAATTGCTATGACTGATAGCTTACAAGATCTTGAAGGTAACTCTGTTGCAGGTTCTACTTATTATGAATTAATGCGCCAAGATGCTGCGACACAACCATTAGGTGATGACGCTCAACGTGGTTTGCAGGCTGTTATCAACAGCTATGAAGATGCAGTTATTAGTGCTGGTGTAGAAGATGATTCGATCATTTACACTATGGCAATGACAACTCAGTCTACAACCGATGTATTGTTTACCCTAAAAAGCTTAATGGCTAATAATTTACAACAAGGTATATATCCATCAATTGGCATGGCTGATACTGGCATGTCTGTAGCTGATGTATTAGCAGGGCAAATTCCAGCAGAAGCTGTTCCGCTTTATTCCGCAGCTAATTATATGAGAGGTAGTATTACTCTACCTTACTACCTAGGGGTTCCTACTGCAGAAAACCCTCTAGCACCAACAAATACTTGGTGGACTGGGCTATGTGATTCAGGTGCAATGCTAGTAGGCCTAGCTGCACAAAATCCAGCTGCTATTCCTGCAGATCCTGTTAGTCAAACTGATGGTATGTGTATGGCTATTTCTGCGGCAAGTGGCTTAGCTGCACCAGGTTTGCGTGATTTAGGAATTGATACTGAACGTAACTTAACTAAGTACAACCCAGTACCTAAGCAAACTGCAGAAATGCCTATTGATGTGCAAATGACAACACCTGATTTAGCTTGGGTAAACCCAGTTAGAGCAAGCTTTGGCATGGAGCCTATCGCTGAGCCAGCTGACGGTTGGCCTGTTGTAATTATGCAACACGGCATTACTTCTACCAAAGAAGCAATGTTGTTAGCTACTGGTATGTTATCTATAAATGGCTTTGCTACTGCTGCCATTGATTATCCATTGCATGGTAGCCGTGGTTTTGACTTAACAGGTAATGGTACAGATGATATTAATGCTTCTTCGGTTAGTACATTACATTATGTAAATTTAGCAAGCATGTTAACGATGAGAGATAATACTCGTCAAAGTGCTTTTGATATTTTTGGCTTACGACTAGGTCTTAATTTCTTCGGCGGTGTTGATGGCGATGGTAACCCAATAAATATAAATAGCTCAAAAGTGCATTTCTTAGGTCATTCACTTGGTGCTATTTATGGTATTAATGCTTTAGCTTTAGCTAATACACCATTAGCTCCTTCTGTAGATGCTTTAACTAAGATCACTAGTAACGTATTAGCGATGCCTGGATTAATGCTCGCTAACTTTGGTATGTCATCACCAGCGTTTTCGTCATTAGCAAAGTCAAATTTAGTTTATAATTCTTCAGCTGATTTTAAAGCATTTGTTGATGCTCAGTTTCCTTCTGGTTACACACAAGATCAATTATCTGCTGTTTATGAAGGATTTTATGCGAGTTTAGATGATGCAGGAAGAGCTGAATTAGAAGCTGGTTTTGCACAATTTACTTTGATTGCTCAAACAGTAACCGGTTCTGGCGACCCTATTAACTATGTTAATGCTTTAGCTGCATCTCAAACACCAACCTTGTTATTTGAAGTTGTTGGAAATGGAGTTGATAACTTACCAGATCAAGTAGTCACCAATACTGCACCGTATACACCATTAGGTGGTACTGAGCCAGCTATCGCTTTACTAGGTTTACCAGGTGTGAGTGAAACAACACAAGGTTCTGGCGCAGTTAGATTTGTTAATGGTCATCATGGTTCTATATTAGACCCAAGACCTAATGATGCTTCTCCTGATGCTGCATTAAGTGGTCGAACGACACAAGAAATGCAATCGCAAATGGTTGGGTTTTATGCTACAGATGGTCAAATGATTATTGTGACTGATGCTGAAGTGGTTCAGTAAACTAATATAATTTGAAGTAAATACAAAAAATGTTATGAAGCCCTCTCAATAGAGGGCTTTTTTTATGAGATTTTATCCCCATTTATTACTTATTAAATAATAACTATTAAATTTTCGCACTCATTTTGGAGAGTCATTTTGGAATTTTTATATGAATACGGTCTGTTTTTTGCCAAAGCTATTACTATTGTTTTAGCTGTGGGAGCTATTGTTGCACTTATTGCCTCTTCAGCAATTAAGCAAGGCGCAAAAAAAGGTGAACTAGAAATTACTGATATATCAGAGCAGTTGCAAGATATTGAAGATGAAATGACTCATCACTTATTAAATAAAGAACAATTAAAAGAAAAAGAAAAACAAGATAAAAAGGCAGCTAAGGAAAAAGAAAAAGCTGAAAAAGCTGCAGCCAAGAATAAATCTGACGAAGATGAAGCTGAATATGAACCTAAGCTTTTTGTTATAGATTTTAAAGGAAGCATTGATGCCAAAGAAGTTTCAGCTTTAAGAGAGGAAATTACGGCTATTTTATTGGTTGCAACAGAAAAAGATGAAGTTTTTGTACGGTTAGAAAGTGGCGGTGGTATGGCTCATTGTTATGGATTAGCTGCTTCACAATTGGATAGATTACGTCAAGCTAAGATTCCTTTAACAGTTGCTGTAGATAAAGTTGCTGCAAGTGGTGGTTATATGATGGCTTGTGTTGCGGATAAAATATTATCAGCACCTTTTGCAATTTTAGGTTCTATAGGTGTTATTGCACAGATTCCTAATTTTAATAAAATTTTGAAAAAAAATGATGTTGAATTTGAACAGTTAACTGCCGGTAAGTACAAACGAACATTAACTATGTTTGGTGAGAATACTGATGAAGGTCGTGAGAAATTTGTTGAAGAAATAGAAGAAATGCATGAATTGTTCAAAGAACATGTTGCCGAAAATCGCCCACAATTAGATATTGAAAATGTGGCTACAGGTGAAACTTGGTCAGGTAAAAAAGCGATTGAAGTTGGTTTAGTTGATGAAATAACAACGAGTGATGATTACTTATGTCAAGCTAGCAAACAAAGTAAAGTTATAGGGATAAAGTATGCTACGAAAAAAGGGCTAGCTGAAAAGCTCTCTAAAGCCGCATCTTTATCTGCTGAATCTTTTTTAGGAAAGCTTTGGCAAAATAATCGTATATTTCCAAGTTAATCATTTAATCCCCTTATGAAAGAATCTTTTTGGCATGCATGCTGGGAAAGAAACAGTTTAGGTTTTCATCAAAAATCTATTCACCCGTTTCTTTCTCAGTATTTATCTCCGTTAATTTCCGATAATAGATTTAAGCAAGAAAACCAAAAGGAGCAATTACCAACGGTTTTTGTTCCTTTATGTGGAAAAACTGATGATATGGTCTGGTTAGCTGAGCGATTTAACGTTGTTGGTGCTGAATTAAGTGATATTGCTTGCCGAGATTTCTTTATAGAAAAAGATATAGTCACTTCCCCTAAAGCTATTGGTGATTTCAAAAGGTATACACATCAAAATATAGAGCTTTGGCAAGGCGATTTCTTTGGGCTTAAAGCAAGTCAGTTTCAAAAGTTTGATTGGATTTATGATCGTGCAGCAATAATTGCATTACCTAAAGCAATGCAACAGCGTTATGCTGAACATTTAACTACCTTTATTGATGATAAGACTAAATTATTTTTAATCTCATTAGAATTTCCACAAGAAGAGCTTGAAGGCCCTCCTTTTGCTATTGTTGATAAGGATGTAAGAAGGTTGTTTTCAAACTTTAAAATAGAATGTATTGCTGAACATGATCTTGAAGATAAAACGTTTGCCCAACGTACTTTTAATGTGAGCTATTTAAAAGAGAAACTTTTTATTATTAGCAAATAACAGTTAATAACTATAAAAAAAAGGTGCTTTTAAGCACCTTTTTAATTTTATTAATTTGTCGGTTATTGATTTTTATTGAGGTGATGAAAATCAATTTCTTCAATTTTTTGACCTGCATTTTCATTATTGAAAATATCTTCATTAAATTGGTTTTCAGACTTTCCAACAACTGTAGTTACCATACAGTCACCTGTAACATTGACAGCAGTCCTTGTCATATCTAATAAACGGTCTACACCAATAATAATAGCAATACCTTCAACAGGTAATCCTACTTGTTCAAGAACCATTGCAAGCATTATTAAGCCAACACCAGGAACTCCTGCTGTACCTATCGAGGCTAATGTAGCGGTAAGAATAACCATTAAGTAATCTGATAATGATAAGTCAACGTTAAAAACTTGTGCAATAAATACCGTTGCGACGCCTTGCATAATTGCTGTGCCGTCCATATTGATCGTTGCACCTAAAGGCACAGTAAATGAAGCGATAGAGTTATCAACGCCTATTTTTTTAGTTGCCGTTTCTAACGTAACAGGAATCGTTGCATTACTACTTGATGTTGAGAAAGCAAATAAGATGGCATCACGCATTTTTTTTATAAATATTATTGGATTAAGGCCAGTTAGTAATTTAAGTAAAACTGAATAAGTAACTGTTCCATGAATAATCAGCGCAAAAAATACAACGCCAAAATACATACCTAGATTTTTAATCGTACCTATATCAAGGTCTGTGAATAAACCCGCTAATAAACAAAATACACCATATGGTGCTAAGTTCATTAATATTGTTACTAATCGCATGATTACAACGTTCATATCTTCAAATAATTTAGAAATACGTTCGCCTGCTTCACCCGATAGAGCGATTGCAATACCAAATAACAAAGCAAATATAATTACTTGCAACATGTTTCCTTCAGCAAAAGCTGCAAAAGGGTTACTTGGAAACATTTGAATGAATACTTGTGCTAAAGATGGAGCTTCTTTTGCAGCGAAGGTTGTATTTGTTGTCATATTAACCCCTTCACCAGGGCTCAATAACATTGCCAGACTCATAGCAAAACTAATCGCTATTGCAGTAGTAATTAAATATAAAGCGATTGCTTTACCGCCAATCCTGCCCAGTTTGGAGGTGTCTTTTAATGAACAAGTTCCACAAATTAAAGAAACAAAAACGAGGGGAACTACCAGCATTTTCAAGCTAGCGACAAATATTTGCCCGCCAACTTCAAAAATACCATCAACAAAAAGATCTCTAATAGAAAGGTCGAATATATAAAGTGGCAATACAAAATCGGAACCATTAGGCATAAGCTTCTGTAACAAAAAGCCGAGTAAAATACCTGAAACCATGCCGATAACAATGCGTGCAGTTAAACTTGATGTAGGTTTATTTGTCATATTTTTATAGTTTTTTATGTTAGTTAATGATTTATCTGATGTAAGGTTATCAGCTATTAAGTGGATTAAAAACCTAAGAAGAAAAGCTTTTTTTAATAAGTTAGTGACCTTTTTGTTTTTTTTCGGTTAATATTAAGGTGCTTACAACAAAAACATCATCAGGGAGATGCTTTTATGGCGCTATTTAGACGCTTGAGTTTCATTATGTTTTTCATTGGTTTGATCGGCTGTGGAGGCGGTGACGGTGGATTTGATGGCGGCACTGACCCTGGTGATGGTAACTCATCTGCCCCTATAACTATTTCATTAGCTATTACACCTGATGGTGAAAATACAGTTAGCCAAGATACCCCCTTGACTATTTCTGCTACCGTTATGCAGGGTGAGGTAGCCGTTTCTGGCAGGGAGGTCACATTTTCTATAGATGATCCCGCACTAGCTTTTTTTAGTGGTGGCCTCGAAACTGTTAACACGAATTCTGAAGGTATTGCTGAAGTAACAATAAATGCTGATAGCAAGGCTGGTACCGGAAATGTTATTGCAAGTGTAGATTCTGGTGATGTTAGTACATCCATTCTTTTTATAAGTACAGGAGATGG
>JAGSHH010000183.1 GCA_023954655.1 Colwelliaceae bacterium | reverse complement strand
TTCGCTTTTAATAAAGTGTGTTTGCAATATAAGAATGGAACAACTTAACTATTGATAATAGAAAAATATTTCAATAAAAATGGAATTTTTTGACCGCAATCTCTGTCCGTTAATATATAAGAAAAAGGAATCATTTATGAACTCTATTGTTAAACCTTATTTATTAAGAGCCTCATTACTCGCTGGATTAGCTATTTTTATGGGCTTAGCACTATCATTTATGGTTTATAAATCAACAGAGAGTGTTCGAATTAATGCAATAGATTTAGTTGAATATCGCATTCCTATTCTTACCGGAATTAATGAGCTTATTTCTGACTTAAGTGAACAAGAACGTATTGTTTATGAATATTATCGTTCACAAGATGATGAAAAATTTTTAGCTTCATCCAAATCTATTAATAATACTTTTTCTATGCATTTTTCAGTAATTTTGGCCCAACCAATATTTGAGAATGAAGCAAAAATAATTGCTGAAAAGCAAAAAGAAATTATACGTTTGTTCGGCTTGTTTTTTGATGAAATGCAAATTGCAGAAGACAATTGGGATGAAATGCGAGCAATATTACAAGACATAACGCAAGTTCGCCTTGAATTACTTCCTACATTAAAATCAATCGAGAAACAAACAAAGTTAACCGTTGAAGAAGGTCATACCAAAACTTTATCTCGCATGCTTATCGCAGATAATTTAGTGATTATTTACGGAATATTTATTGTCGTGATTGCTGCGATAGTTTCTTGGTATATTCGTCAATACATTTTGAATCAAGCAAAAAGCACGCGTTTAGCATTATTCTCACAACGAAACCCCAATCCCATTTTAAGTGTTAATAATTTGGGAGAAGTGACATTTGCAAATCCAGCCTGCGATAAATTATTACAATGTGTTGGCTATGATCCTTCTGATGTTAAAAAACTATTACCTAATGATTTTTTAATGTTAAGGAAAACCTTGACCAAACAAGCAGATAACAACTTAGTCATTGAGGAAGAGTTAAAAGATCGTATTTTACAAGTCAGTATTCATTGGCATAAAGAACTTGATGCTTATGATATTCATATCAAAGATATCACTGAACGTGTTTTAGCTGAACAAGAAGTAAAACAGCTAGCCTTTACCTCACAAGAAACACATTTACCTAATTTATATAAACTTAATGAAAATATCACTGAACTTGCGGATCAAAAAGTAGATTTCTCATTAGGTGTTATTGGTATCCGCCATTTTAATGAGAAGGTTGGCACATTAGGGGGAGAAGTTATTTCTGCTCTTGTTCGATGTGCCGCCAATATTATTGCTAAGCATTTGCCTAATGGTATTCGTTTTTATCATATAAATGAAAGTGAATTTGCGATAATTTGCACAGAGTCATTATCAACATTGTCATTGCAAAAATTGTCTAAAAATATAGCTATACAAGCTGAAAAGGCCTTGGTAACAAAATATGGAGAGTTTTTCATTGAGTGTGATTTTGGTTTTGTTATTTGCCCTGAACATGGAGCAGATCATAATACGTTACTTAAAAATGCTCATATAGCACTTTCTTTGGCGAGTCAAAATGAGCATGAGAATTATTGTTTATTTATCAATGACTTTTCTGAAAAAATTGAAAAAAGTGCCACTATGATTGATAAATTACGGCATGCGACTGTATTAGATGAATTATTTTTAGTTTTTCAGCCGCAATTTTCTTTAGTGCAAAATAAAATAACCGGAATAGAAACATTAGTACGTTGGCGACATAACGAGGAAATAGTTTCTCCTGCTGATTTTATACCATTAGCTGAAAAATCAGGTTTAATTGTTCCTATTGGGAAGTGGATTTTAGAGCAAGCATGCTTGTTTGCTAAGCAACTTGTTCAGTCGGGTTATAATGATATTGTTGTAGCTGTCAATGTATCGCCAAGACAATTTTCTCACCCTCAATTTATTCAAACGGTGAAAGATGCATTATTGAAGAGTGAACTAGCAGCAAGGAATTTAGAGCTAGAAATTACAGAAGGAGTATTTATGCATAATGAGGTAAATACTATTGCTGTTTTACAACACTTGAAAGGGCTGGGAGTTGAACTATCCATTGATGACTTTGGTACTGGTTACTCATCATTATCATATTTGAAACAATTTCCCGTTGATAAACTTAAAATAGATCAATCATTTATACGTGATTGTCATAATAATGAAGAAGATAAAGCTATTATTAATACCATTATTGGTTTAGGTAAAAACTTAGGACTTTCGTTAATTGCTGAAGGTGTTGAAGAGTTGGAACATGTCGATTTTCTTAAAGAAATGGCGTGTGACGAAATACAAGGTTATTGGTTTAGTCGTCCTTTAGAAAAAGATGTTTTGCTTTCATTTTTAAAAGAAAAATTAGAAAAAGGTCAACAAAAAAGGTATGCAGAATAACTGCATACCTTATGTACGGTATTTCGAGATTGCAGGAGCATAATCTCGTGTATGTACAGGATGTACGGTATTTCGAGATTGCAGGAGCATAATCTCGTGTATGTACAGTTATTTACTAAGAGCATTGCCTAAATGTGGGCGAATATCTTTTAATACTTCTTTTAATAACCCAGGACTAGTTGCCACAATATTTCCAGATGAATTGTGATTATGCCCACCAGTAAAATCTGTTACTAATCCACCAGCTTCGATAACTAATAATTCGCCTGCTGCAGTATCCCAAGGCTTTAAGCCAATTTCAAAAAATCCATCAACACGACCAGCAGCAACATAAGCTAAATCAAGTGCAGCTGAACCAGCTCTACGCATGTCTGATGTTTTTTCAAATAAAGCTTGAAACATATTCATATATGCAGGCATATGCTGCTTTTGTTTAAATGGAAAGCCAGTCGCTAAAATAGCACCAGTTAATTCTTTATTTTGTTTTACGCGAATACGAAAGCCGTTTAATTGTGCGCCTTTACCACGACTTGCGGTAAATAGTTCGCCACGAATAGGATCGTAAATAACAGCTTGATCAAGCTTGCCTTTTACTTTTAATGCAATTGAAACAGCAAAGTGTGGAATGCCTTTTACAAAGTTTGTTGTGCCATCAAGGGGATCAATAATCCATTGGAAGTCACTGTCACTTCCTTCATGTTGACCTGTTTCCTCACCAATAATAGTGTGTTCAGGGTATGACTTTTTGATCGTTTCTACGATAGCTTGCTCTGCTGCAATATCTACATTAGATACAAAATCGTTAGTTCCTTTCGATTCAACTTCAATTTTATCAGCTTGCTCAAAAGCACGAGTAATAACGTTACCAGCAGTACGCGCAGCGCGCACAGCAATATTTAGCATAGGATGCATACCATCACCTTAATAATTAACAACTTTGTAAAAGAACGAGACCTAATTTCTCCACTCAGAAATTAGCGGCGCGTATCATAACAAAATTCTTATATTTAAGCGAATCTAATTGATTGGCTCAATATAAAAAATGTTCTGATTATAGTTATAGCGCATTTTTGAAAAGTTCCTATGACGGTAACAGAATATTTCTTATACATAAAATGACTTATTCAGAATGAATTACACTAGCAAATAATTAAAAATCAGATGATTTTTTCTCAGCACAAGGATATTGTTCTATGTTAATATTGTCTGTATTTTTTAGCCTTCTAGGCCGTTACCAGACAGTGAGTTAATAAAATAACTTATTGCAAAGAGAGACAATAGCATTATGTTAGATTCAGTTCGTATTGTGTTAGTTAACACATCTGATTGCCGTAATATCGGTTCTGCCGCAAGGGCTATGAAAACTATGGGATTAAGCCAGTTAGTGCTAGTAGATCCTATAGAAATGCCAAATGGACAAGCGCAAGCGCTTGCAGCGGGTGCAACAGATGTATTAGCAAATGCGAAAGTGGTTAGTACATTAGAAGAAGCAATCACCGATTGTGGTTTAGTTGTAGGGACAAGTGCACGTTCACGTACTTTGCCTTGGCCAATGTTAGACCCACGTGAATGTGGTGAAAAATTGATTTCAGAAGTGAGTGATTATCCCGTTGCTTTAGTTTTTGGTCGTGAAAGTAGTGGCTTAACGAATGAAGAGTTACAGTTATGTCATTTTCATGTGCAAATTCCGGCCAATCCAGAATATAGCTCATTGAACTTGGCGATGGCAGTTCAAACATTAAGCTATGAAGTGAGAATGGCGTTTCTTGCTAATCAAAAAGTTGCTAATGAAAATAAATCGACTAACAAGAATACTGATGATGAATATCCCGTTGTAGATGAAACGGAAAGAATGTTTGAACATTTTGAACAAGCATTAAAAGCAACGGGGTTTATTCAACCGAGTCACCCAGGTTTGGTGATGACAAAGTTAAGACGATTTATTAATCGGGCAAGACCAGATACTAAAGAAGTAAAAATGTGGCGTGGAATGCTATCTTCAGTTGAGAAGTCAGCAAAACGCAATAAATAATTTTAGATAGGAAATATTATGTTTAGCCGTATCAAAGAAGATATTAAAAGTGTCTTTGATAGAGATCCAGCAGCTCGAAATACATTTGAAGTGTTAACCAATTACCCTGGCATGCATGCAATTTGGATCCATCGATTAAGCAATAAATTGTGGCGAAATAACTGGAAGTTATTAGCGCGGTTAATATCAACATTTTCACGTTGGTTAACAGGAGTAGAGATTCACCCAGGTGCAACTTTAGGCCGTCGATTTTTTATTGATCACGGGATGGGGATTGTTATTGGTGAAACGGCTGAAATAGGTAATGACGTAACGTTATATCATGGAGTAACGCTTGGTGGTGTTAGTTGGAATGGTGGTAAGCGTCATCCAACTTTAGAAGATAATGTGGTTATTGGTGCTGGTGCTCAAGTATTAGGTCCTATTACAGTTGGAAAGGGTGGTAAAGTCGGTTCAAATTCTGTTGTTGTTAAAGATGTACCAGAAAATGCTACTGCGGTTGGTATTCCTGGAAGAATCGTTAACCCTACTATCGATAAATCAGATTCTAAAAAACGTGAAGCAGCAGCTGAAAAATTTGGTTTTGATGCTTATGCCGTATCTGCAGATAATCCTGATCCTGTTGCAAAAGCAATAGGGCGTGTACTTGACCATATGCATTTGATGGACAATAAAGTTGCAACCCTTTGCAAAGAAATTAATCAACTAGGCGGTGAAGTATGCCAAGAAGCACTGCCAGAGCTACGTGTTGGCGAGTTTGTTGAGGATGAGAAAGCAGCGGCAGAGCGTCGAAAATCTCATGTTGAATCGTTTGATCCTGAAATTTAATTTATGAGTGTAAGGTCTAGTTTAATAGCTGGGATTGCTTTTTAAAGTCTGTGATCGTAACCTTTGCTAAAATTAATTTTAAATTGAAAAATAAACGTTTTTGAGAATAGATTGAATTATAAAAATCTTTTTACATTGTTCATCTTAATCCTCTTTGTCGGGCAAACATCGGCAAGTGTTGTTTTATCTTGCTCTCAAATTATGAAAATAAGCCAAAGTGATATAGTGAAAAGTGAAGTAGTTGATCACAAAATGATGGATCATAGTCAACACCAACTTTTGGTAATGTCAGATCATAATGAAATAGATAAAAACGTTGATAACTGTTGTGCTGATAATTGTTTATGCGACATGGCAAATTGCAATGGCAACTCTTTGATAAACAACTTAAACACGAATTATTCTCAATATAACCTTCTTCAAACTAAAACTGTTTTTCTTGAAAAACATCCCCAAACTCAATATTTAAACTACTTATTTAAACCTCCCATTCAAAGCTTGTCCTAGGGCAGATCTGCCTATAATTTATTAGCAAAATTTATTTTGTTTTATCGAAAAAGAACACGAAGTATTCTTTTTTAACGTTATCACTAGTCGTGTGTTTATATTTTAGAGGGCAACTTGATGTCATTAAAATCAGTTGTAAGTAGTAAATTAATTTTTGTTTTATTTGGTTTTGTAATTGGCACTGCAATTCATTATTTATATCCATTTCTTTTAGTAGCTCATTATAACAATGACGAGCAAAAGGGGACGATTCAAAATACGTTGGCTGTTGTTGAACATTCTGAAGGTAATAAAAGAGAACCTTTATATTGGGTTGCACCTATGGATGATAATTATCGACGAGATAAAGCTGGGAAATCTCCTATGGGAATGGATCTAGTCCCTGTTTACGAAAATGCGGGTGATGACTTAGGCAAAGGCACGATTAAAATTAATCCAAGTGTTATAAATAACCTTGGAGTAAGAACAGAGAAGGTTAAATATTCACAACTAGATAATCAAATTAATACCGTGGGTTTTATCACATATAACGAAGACAAACTGGCACATATTCACCCTAGAATAGCTGGTTGGGTAGAAAAACTTTATGTGAAAGCTACAGGTGATTTAGTAAAAAAAGATCAGCCTTTATATGAACTATATTCTCCGGAATTAGTAAATGCACAAGAAGAATATTTATTAACTCTTTTAGCGAAAGATAATCGTTTAATACAAGCTTCTGAAAGTCGTTTAAAAGCATTACATATTCCTCAAAAAATTATTGATGAAATCAAAGCAACGAAGCAAGTTAAGCAAAACGTTATGTTTACCGCTCCCCAGTCTGGCATCATAAAAGATCTTAATATAAGAGAAGGGTTTTACGTTGATTTAGGTACCAAGCTTTTTTCTATTGGTGATCTTTCAGAAGTTTGGGTAGAAGCTGAAGTTTTTGAGCGTCAATACCGAAAGATTCATCAAGGGGATAAAGTATCAATGAACCTTGATTACCTACCTGAACATATTTGGCAAGGAGAAGTCGATTATATTTACCCTAT
>JAGSHH010000023.1 GCA_023954655.1 Colwelliaceae bacterium | reverse complement strand
TTAGCTATTGTGCAAACCCGGCTCGTATCGGGAAGCCTACGGTTAAAAAGATATTTCCGCCCTGAACACACGGTGTTCAGGACTAAAGTCGACTGCGGCATCTTGGAAGTCTTATTAACCTTTCTATACTTATAATTCCATAAGTTAAATCACCAATAAAAAAACTGTCATCAAATATATTGATATTTCCGCGCTACTCTAGGAATACACACAGTATTCAGGACTAAAGTCGACTGCGGCATCTAAGTAGTCTCGTTATTATTTCAATCATAATTTTTCTTTATGTTTAATTCTTTATTTTTACACTAGAAATGTAAATCATCATCAAAAGTATTGCTTTCATCTCATCTCATTTTGTTCGATGATAAAAATGTATTAATGTAAGAAATCTTTTCAAGAGTATTTTTAATTTCATCAGAAGAATAATTACAAGGAAATAAAATGAAAAAATTAGCACTTTCAATGTTATGTCTATCTAGCACACTTGCATATGCCGGTGGTGATGATTTAGATATGGCAAATAAAATTCGATCTGAAGGTTTTTACAACTCAGAAGTAATGCATACATTGGAGCAATTAACGGATTCAATAGGCCCTCGCTTATCTGGTTCTCCACAAATGAAAAAAGCCAATGAATGGACACTTGAAAAATTAAAAGGCTGGGGATTAGACAATGCTTATCTTGACCCGTTTGAATTTGGTCGTGGCTGGTCACATGATTCTGCGACAATTAATTTATTAAGCCCTCGTGAAGTGACTTTACATGGGATTCCAGTTGCTTGGACACCAGGTACATCAGGTGATATCTCAGGTGATGTTATTATTTTTGATGCATCATCAAATGCTGATTTAGCTCAATATAAAGGTAAGTTAAAAGGCAAAATCATCATGATGGGGCAAGGTAAGAATATTGAGGAACCTGAAAATAGTGTTTTTAAACGTTACGACTCAGGTCAATTATCAAAGTTAAAAGATTTTGATGTATCTAGAGCTCCTAGTCACTCACCATGGGTTAGTGCTGATCGAAGAGATAGCGCAATGCAACGCCATAACTTTCGTCAAACTCTAAATACCTTTTTAAAAGAAGAAAAGGTCGCAGGTGTAATTTATAGAAGTTGGCGTCAAGGCGGCTTAATCAATGTATTTGGCCGAGACCATAGAGTTGGTAAAACCTTCCCTGTTCCTGCAATAATAATAGAAGCAGAACATTATAATTTAATGTCTCGCATGATTGATAATGGTAAAACACCAAAACTATCATTAAATATTAAAGCGCGTTTTCATGATGAAGATCGCAACGCTTATAATACCATTGCTGAAATTACCGGATCAGATGAAAACCCTGAAATTGTTATGGTTGGCGGGCATTTAGATTCATGGCATGCAAGTGATGGTGCTGTTGATAACGGAGCTGGTGTCGCAGTTTCTATGGAAGCAGTTCGTATTTTGAAAGCATTAGATTTCAAACCTAAACGTACAATAAGAATCGGTTTATGGTCTGGTGAAGAACAAGGTTTATTTGGTTCTGCAGCCTATGTAGAAAAGCATTTTGCTACACGTCCAAAACCTAGTGATAAAAATGAAAGAGCTTTACCAAGTTACTTATGGAAAAACCAAGGTTGGCCAATAGAAACTAAACCTGAACATGAAAAGTTCTCTGTTTATTTCAACATGGATAATGGCAGTGGTCGTTTTAGAGGTATTTATACTGAAGGAAATGTTGCGGCTAAGTCAGTTTTCAGTAGTTGGTTCGGTCCCTATTCTGATTTAAGTACAGGTACAATAACTAATAAATCTACTGGCGGTACTGATCACGAGTCATTTGATGACGTTGGTCTTCCTGGATTTCAATTTATTCAAGACAAGTTAGACTATGGTTCTCGTTTACATCACACACACATTGATTCAATTGATCATGTTGTAGAAGCTGACTTAAAACAGGCTTCGGTGATTATGGCAGGCTTCTTATATAAAGCTGCTATGGCCGATGAACGTATGCCTCGTAAACCTATGCCGCAAGACATATCGAATCTTCAGAAGAAAAAATTAAAGTTGAAGTCAGAAAAAGCACGTAAAAAACGTGAAAAAGACGGGAATAAAGCCAAAGCGATCAACAATGTAAAAAATTAATTAAATCGTTAATGAATTCCCGGCAAAGTTAAAGCTCCTTTACCTTTGTCGGGTAATTTTTACATGTGCATCCTTACTAAAAAAGAATTACAAGTAACTTCACCTTTACTTTTATTATGTAACTCCCTATAACAACACCATAAGCTCATAAATGATTTTCTTTTGATTATTACTTCTCGTCACAAAAATACATTAACTAACAACAATAAACCTATCGGTATTTTTGATTCTGGTGTTGGTGGCTTATCCATAGCTAAACGGATAACAGAGCACTTACCAAATGAACAGTTAATTTATATTGCTGATTCAGCATATGCTCCCTATGGTGATATTTCTAATGTACAAATAGTTGAACGTGTTAACTTCATTACTGATGTACTTTTAAAGAAAAACTGCAAAGCAATTGTAGTAGCTTGTAATACTGCAACAGTTAATGCTATTGACCAATTAAGAGATCGATTATCAATTCCTATTATTGGTGTAGAACCCGCGATAAAACCCGCTGAGAAGATAAGTAAAACTAAAAACATTGGCATATTAGTTACCCAAGCTACCGCGACAAATAAGCGATTTTTAGCTTTAGTAAATAAATACAAAAATGGCAGTAAAGTATTTATCCAACCTTGCTTAGGGTTAGTTGAATTAATTGAACATGGTCAACAGGAATCAAGTGAGTTTAAACATTTACTGAAAAGTTATTTATTCCCACTAATAGAAAGCAATGTTGATACTATTGTTTTAGGCTGCACTCACTACCCATTTATGATTAAAGCCATTAAAGATATTATGCCTGATTCAATCAAGCTTATTGAAACTGCAACGCCTGTAAGTGAGCAGTTAGAGCGTCAATTAATAAAATATAAATTACTTTCCAATACACCGATGAACTCTCCACATCAATTTTATACTTCACATGATATTTCTGCACAAAATGAAATTTTTTCTCAACTCTGGATATCACCAATAAAACTAGAATTATTATTATAAATTAGTAACTTACAAACATTACACAGCAAAAAACTTAAATCATCAACCAAGACGTTTAGACGTCTAGGCGTAAAAAACTAGAAAAACTTCAAAACTCAGGTTACAATTCATTCCATTAAAGAGAATACCTTTTAACTTATTAAATTTTCCGAGGATTTATGTCTAGACATTATTTTACTTCAGAGTCTGTTTCTGAAGGCCATCCTGATAAAATTGCCGACCAAATTTCTGATGCGGTTTTAGATGCAATTATTGCTAAAGACAAGCATGCACGTGTAGCTTGTGAAACGATGGTAAAAACTGGTGTTGCCATTATCTCTGGCGAAGTTTCAACAACAGCTTGGGTTGATTTAGAAGATTTAACGAGAAAAGTGATTACTGATATAGGTTACACCTCTTCTGATGTAGGCTTTGATGGCGACACATGTGGAATCATGAACCTAATTGGTCAACAATCTCCAGAAATTGCTCAAGGTGTTGACAGAGTAAAACCTGAAGACCAAGGGGCTGGCGACCAAGGTTTAATGTTTGGTTATGCAACCAACGAAACCGAAACTTTAATGCCTGCACCATTATTTTATTCTCATCGTTTAGTTGAACGTCAAGCTGAAATGCGTAAATCAGGTGTTTTACCTTGGTTACGTCCTGATGCAAAATCTCAAGTTACGTTTATTTATGAAGATAATAAACCAATTGCGATTGATGCGGTTGTATTATCAACTCAACACAACCCTGAAATTTCTCAAGAAGATTTACACGAAGCGGTAATGGAAAACATAATTAAAGCAGTTTTACCCGCAGAGTTATTAACACCCGAAACTAAGTACTTTATTAACCCAACAGGTCGTTTTGTTATTGGTGGCCCTGTAGGTGATTGTGGTTTAACGGGTCGTAAAATTATCGTTGATACATATGGTGGTATGGCTCGACACGGTGGTGGAGCATTTTCAGGTAAAGATCCATCAAAAGTTGATCGAAGTGCAGCATACGCTGGTCGTTATGTTGCAAAAAATATAGTTGCTGCTGGTTTAGCTGAACGTTGTGAAATTCAAGTTTCGTATGCTATCGGAGTTGCAGAGCCTACATCCATTTCAGTTGAAACTTTTAATACCGGTAAAGTTTCTGAAGAGCGTTTAGTAGAACTAGTTCGTGAACATTTTGATCTTCGCCCTTACGGCATTACTAAAATGTTGGACTTATTACATCCGATGTACCAACAAACTGCAGCATACGGACACTTTGGACGTGAACCATTTGAAATGACAGTTGGTGATGACACTTTTACTGCGTTCTCGTGGGAAAAAACAGACAAAGCAGATGAACTTAAAAAATCAGCAGGAATATAGAGCTGATTTAATAATCAATTAAAATAAAAAACCGACGAATACGTCGGTTTTTTTATCACTAGGTTTTTCGCAAAATCAACATAAATTTATTTTTCTGCTTGCTCTTTTTTGGCTGCAATCTTTTCTTCTCTACGTTGTTTTATAACGCTTTGAATATCACCGCCAATATGTTGCTCGCCACGCTCTTTGGCTAAATTAATTTGCCTTTCACGCTCTGCAAAGCCACTGCGTTGTTCATCGGTATATTTACCAATACACTTAGGGCAACTCACACCTTTGACATAATGCTCACTTTGTTTTTCTTCTTCGGTGATTGGGTAACGACAAGCAAAACATTGGTCATATTGTCCTTGTTCTAAACCATGCCCTACCGCAACACGTCCATCAAAAACAAAACACTCACCTTGCCACATAGAGTTGTCTTGTTCGACCTCTTCTAAATATTTAAGAACACCGCCTTCTAGATGGTAAACATCTTCAAAGCCCTGCTCTTTCAAATAAGCGGTAGATTTTTCACAACGTATACCGCCAGTACAAAACATAGCAACTTTTTTATGTTTTGTTTTATCTAAATTTTTTGCAACATACTCTGGGAATTCACGAAAAGTTTCAGTATTTGGATTTATTGCGTTTTCGAACGTGCCTATTTCAACTTCGTAATCATTTCGAGTATCAACTAATAAAACCTCAGGATCAGAAATCAGTGCGTTCCAATCTTTAGGTTTAACATAAGTACCGACAGTTAACGTTGGGTCTATGCCTTCCACTCCCATTGTAACAATCTCTTTTTTCAATTTAACTTTACTACGTTGAAATGGATTGTCATCTGCGTAAGAAAATTTATGAGAAACCTGACCTAACCTTTTATCATCACTTAAGTGAGCCAATACTTTGTCAATACCACTTTGTGGACCAGCAACAGTGCCATTGATTCCTTCATTGGCAAGCAATAATGTTCCTTTTACATCGTTATCTAACATAACAGTTAACAAAGGAGCTTTTAATTGTTCGAAATTTTCTAAGCGCACAAATTTATAGAGTGCGCAAACAGTGATGTTTTGCATAATAATACCCATTGAGCCTACCAGAACGTAAATCTGGTGCTATAGATTAAAAGAGTAATAGCGACCTTATCTTGTAAAAGAGGGAAGGTTCTATTGACGAAAGCCGCGCAGTTTATCAAATAAATAGCGAAATGAAAAAATTAATCCTCTTCAAAAAGATTTATTCATTGAAAAGTGCACCTTTTGTCCATATCTTCAATGACATAACTATTTAAAATTTAATGCTTATGCGTAATCCACGAATATATCAAAATAGACCCTGGGTAATTAATGAAACTATCACATTAAGTGATGATGCCTTTGGTCACACAATACGTGTATTACGTCTAAAAGATGGCGATTATATTACTTTATTTAATGGTCTTGATTACCAAGGTGAACTTGGGGAGTTTCAAGCTGAATTAATTAATGTTAATAAAAAAAGTGCACAAGCCATTATTAAAAGTTTTAAAAAGGTAACAAACGAGTCCCCAGTAAATATTCATTTAGGCCAAGCGATTTCTCGTGGCGACCGAATGGATTTTACCTTACAAAAATCAGTTGAATTGGGCGTTAATACTATCACGCCATTATTTACCGAACGGTGCGGTGTTAAAATTTCTGGTGAGCGTTTACAAAAAAAAATAGACCAATGGCAAAAAATTGTAATCAGCGCATGTGAACAAAGTGGTCGTTGTAGTATACCTAAAGTTAATACCACAAAATCACTTGATGAATGGTTATCCCAAAAAACCTCAGCGTTAAAGTTAAATCTTCATCCAAAAGCAAAGCATTCTATAATAACGTTACCTAATGAAAATGAACGTATTCGTTTACTCATTGGCCCTGAAGGCGGCCTCAGTGATACAGAAATAGAACAAGCAAATAAATGGCAATTTATTGATGTGTTACTCGGTCCTAGAGTATTAAGAACAGAAACAGCAGCATTAACAGCTATAACTGCATTACAGTGTCGTTTTGGCGATATAAAATAGCGAAACACAATTAACAAACATCATTAACCTTATTAGGAATAACAATGACAATTACCACTCCAATAAAACTAGGCATCGTCATGGACCCTATTTCACAAGTTAATGTGAAAAAAGACTCTTCAATGGCAATGATGTTAGAAGCACAAAAACGTGGATATGAAATTCATTATATGGAGATGCAAGATTTGTATCTTTATCAAGGTCAATGTCGTGCTACTACACAAAAAATAACGGTATATGATGACCCTGAGCATTGGTATGAATTAGAAAAATCACAAGATATTGCTGTTGAATCACTTGATGCTGTTTTAATGCGTAAAGATCCTCCGTTTGATACTGAATATATTTATGCAACCTATATGTTAGAACGCGCAGAAGTTGCAGGAACATTAATTGTAAATAAACCACAAAGCCTGCGTGATTGTAATGAAAAATTATTTACCGCTTGGTTTCCAGAGTTAACAGCTAAAACATTGGTGACTCGTAAAAGTGAACAAATACGCGCTTTTCATCAAGAAGAAAAAGATGTCATTATCAAACCTCTTGATGGTATGGGTGGCTCTTCAATTTTCCGTATTAATGAAAAAGATCCAAACGTTGGTGTGATAATCGAAACGTTAACCAATCATGGTGCACAATACGCCATGGTTCAAGAATTTATGCCTGAAATTAAAGATGGGGATAAAAGAATTTTAATTGTAAATGGCGAACCGATGCCTTATTGCTTGGCGCGTATTCCTGCACAAGGGGAAACTCGTGGTAATTTAGCCGCAGGTGGAACAGGCAGAGCACAACCTTTATCAGCCACTGACAAAATGATCGCTGAGACTATTGCTCCCGAATTAAAAAAACGTGGGCTATACTTTGTAGGATTAGATGTCATTGGTGATAAAGTTACCGAGATCAATGTGACCAGCCCAACCTGTATTCGAGAAATAGAAGCGGCCTACCCCATTAATATTAGCGGTAAATTAATGGACGCTATTGAGCAAAACATACAATAACAACTGTTGAGGTGTGATATGGAAAGCTTAGAAGATCATTTATTAATCGCGATGCCAGCATTAAAAGATTCTTATTTTGATAAAACAGTGACCTATATTTGTGAGCATAATGACGAAGGTGCGATGGGATTAATTATTAATTTACCCGTGAGTGTTACCGTTAACCAATTACTTGCTCAACTCGATGAAGATCTTCCTCATAACCCTGAATTGGGTCAACAAGTTTTAACAGGTGGCCCCGTTTCAACTGATAGGGGGTTTGTTTTACATAGCCCACAAAAAGGCTGGAGTAGCTCTTTATCTTTAAGTGATGATGTTATGATCACTACTTCTAAAGATATTTTAATCGCTTTAGGCAGCGAAAAAGCCCCTGAAAAATATATGGTAACTCTAGGTTATGCTGGTTGGGGCCCTGGCCAATTAGAAGAAGAAATTCAAGCTAATTCTTGGTTAACTACCCCTTCAGATAATGATATTTTATTTAATACCCCAATTGAGCAACGTTGGCAAAAAGCCGCTGAAAAGCTTGGCGTTAACATTGCTCATTTGTCATCAGATATAGGCCATGCTTGATGGCGATTAAAACGGGTGAACGCACTATAATAGGTTTTGATTTTGGGACTAAATACATTGGTGTTGCTGTCGGTCAAGAATTAACAAGAACGGCCTCCCCTCTTGGCTCTATCAAAGCTAAAGATGGGATTCCAAACCAAGAACAACTGAAAAAATTCTTTACGGAATGGCAACCAAATTTAATTGTAGTTGGTCTACCATTGAATATGGATGGCACAAATCAAAACGTTACTTTTGCGGCAAAGAAATTTGGAAATAGGTTAGCTAATCAATTTAAACTAACGGTTGAGTTTGTTGATGAACGTTTAACTACCGCAGACGCTAAAGAACAACTTTTTTCTCGAGGTGGTTATCGTAACTTAAGTAAAGATAATATAGATGCAGAATCGGCACGACTTATCATAGAAAGTTTCTTTGAGAACCAATATTCATAAGTATATTTATTATTATAAAAGTCTTTTATTTAATCAAATATCTATAACCGTTAAATTTATTTACAAATTATCGATGAATTTCAAAAGTTAATTATGATATTTTGATTTTATATTTCTATATATAAATAATAACCAATGAAAAAATCACTTACTCTATTTATAGTTTTTATTTCTTTTTCTTTATCAGCATTCGACGATAAAAACATTTCAGAATTTCATCGATTATTAATATTTAATGATAAAAACCAGCTCATGGTCGTTAAAATCAAAAACACTAACTTTTGGGTAACTCCTGGTTTATATAGTGAAAATCCATCACTCACAAATACTCATTTATATAATTTAGCAAAAGAGTATGGCTTAGCCGTTAGCCAACCAAACTTGCAAGGTGTTTTTCTTTTAAAAAATCAACAAACTAATGCTCTTTCTAACAGATCATTTTTTAAAGTTAATGTAATCGAAGGTAAAACTAAAAAACCAGTAAATATTGACGAAATAAAATGGTTACCTGTTAACGAGGCAATACAAGTTATTACGTTTCCTCATATCAATGTGCTTCTTAAACAAATAACGAACTTTCCTAATGAAGCCTGGGGGGGAACAATTTTAAGGTATAAAGAAAATGGACAATTTAAAGCTAAAATGAATAAAGATTTTTATCCATTAAAACTTGATAATAGTAATTGAGTGGTTTTTAAATTTAAGGGTAGAACAATGAGTATCGACCCTTAAAATTTCGATTAAATCCAAGCTTATTCGGTTGGTTCTAACCCATCGATAGTCACGCCAGAAAGTGAACCAGAACCACCTTGATCATTACTTCGAAGCTTAATCATTAAGCGCAGATCATTTGGAGAATCTGCATGATGAATAGCATCAGCATAATTAATGAGACCTTTTTGATACAAATTGAACAATGCTTGATCAAACGTCTGCATGCCTTGATCAGTCGATTTTTGCATGGCCTCTTTTACACTTCCAACATCGCCTTTTTTAATTAACTCTGCAATAAAAGGTGAATTAAGTAAAATTTCAATTGCAGCAACACGACCATTACCATCACGAGTTGGTACCAGTTGCTGTGCAATAACACCTCGAAGATTCAATGCTAAATCAAATAATAATTTACCATGCTGTTCAGCGGGTACTAAATGCATAATACGATCTATTGCTTGGTTCGCATTATTTGCATGGAGTGTCGCAATACATAAATGACCCGTTTCAGCAAAACTTAACGCATGTTCCATAATTTCTTGGCTACGAATCTCACCTATTAGAATTACATCAGGCGCTTGTCGTAAAGAACTCTTCAATGCGGCATCAAAGCTTTCTGTATCTAAACCAACCTCACGCTGAGTGATCATGGATTTCCCATGTTCATGAACGAATTCAACAGGATCTTCAATCGTTAAAATATGCCCTTTAGAATTTCTATTACGATAACCAATCAATGATGCCATTGAAGTTGATTTACCCGTACCTGTACCACCAACAAACAATACTAATCCACGTTTAGACATCACCACGTCTTTTAATACTGGTGGTAATCCTAAATCGTCGGCATCAGGTATTTCCGTAACAATTCGACGTACAACCATACCTGCCATATCCCGTTGCCAAAAAGCAGAGACACGAAAACGGCCGATACCATCGATAGAAATAGCAAAGTTACATTCTTTTTCTTCATCAAATTGAGCTTTTTGTTTTTCATTCATAGCATTATGAACAAGTTCTAAAGCTTCTTCAGCAGATAACGAATGATCATCAATAGGTGTTAATTCACCATTAATTTTGGCGCTAACGGGTAATTTGGCAGTAACAAATAAATCAGATGCATCTTCTTGCACCATTTTTTCTAAATAATTATGAAATCTCATCAACATAAACCTTTTCTAAAACTTTATTAATACCCTTGGAATTGCGTTTTATCTGATGCTTTTTCCATTGCATCTTGTTTGGTGATCATGCCTCGATTGACTAGATTTTGTAAACATTGATCCATCGTTTGCATTCCATGTTGCATACCTGTTTGAATAGCTGAATACATTTGAGCAACTTTTGCTTCTCGGATTAAGTTTCTAATTGCAGGAACACCAATCATAATTTCGTGTGCAGCAACGCGCCCCCCCCCTACTTTTTTCACTAAAGTTTGTGAAATAACAGCTTGAAGTGATTCAGAAAGCATTGAACGAACCATTGATTTTTCTTCCGCTGGAAATACATCAATAATACGATCTATTGTTTTCGGTGCTGAAGTCGTATGTAAAGTACCAAAGACTAAATGACCAGTTTCTGCCGCTGTCATTGCTAATCTAATTGTTTCTAAGTCACGCATCTCACCAACAAGAATTACATCTGGATCTTCACGTAATGCTGAACGTAAAGCTGCACTAAAGCTTAAGGTATCACGATGAACTTCACGTTGGTTAATTAAACACTCCTTGTTTTCATGAACAAATTCTATCGGATCTTCAATCGTCAAAATATGATCATGTTTGCTATTATTTATATAATCAACCATTGCTGCTAAAGTTGTTGATTTACCAGAACCTGTAGGGCCTGTAACTAATACTAAGCCTCGAGGTTTCTCTGAAATTTGTCTGAAAATATCAGGGCAACCTAAATCGTCTAATGATAAAACTTTACTTGGAATAGTACGAAATACGGCTGATGGGCCTCTATTTTGATTAAAAGCATTCACCCTAAAACGTGCGAGGTTCGGTACTTCAAAAGAAAAATCAACTTCTAGGTTTTCTTCATATTCTTTACGTTGACGATCATTCATAATATCGTAAACTAACGCATTAACATCTTTAGCATCAAAAGCTGGGATATTAAGTTTTCGAACATCTCCATCGACGCGAATTAATGGTGGGGTTCCTGTAGAAAGATGTAAATCAGATGCATTATTTTCTACGCTAAACGCGAGTAATTCGGTAATATCCATAAAAACCTCTTATAACTTATTTTAGTAAACTATTTTATACGTAAACTTTATTCGTAAATATTATTCGTTATTTAAAATTAACGAGTAACAACTTATTTGTAAAAACATGACTCATATTAAAGATAATTTGGCCGCAGTTGAACTGCAAATATCGCAAGCATGTAAGCTTGCCAATAGAAGTATAGATGAAGTTTGTTTGTTGGCAGTAAGTAAAACAAAACCAGCAGACTTGATTGAACAAGCTTATCTTTATGGCCAACGAACGTTTGGCGAAAGCTATATTCAAGAAGCGGTTGAAAAAACTCAGCAATTAACCCACCTTACAAATATTGAATGGCATTTTATTGGTCCTGTTCAGTCAAACAAAACGCGATTAATCGCGGATAATTTTTCTTGGGTACACAGTGTTGATAGAACAAAGATAATAACCCGATTAAATGAACAAAGGTCAAATCAAGATACCCCGCTCAACGTTTGTTTACAAGTAAATATTAGTGATGAAAACTCAAAATCTGGTATTAATGTCAACGAGTTAGAAAATCTAGCAGAATTAGTGTTTCAAAGTAAACATCTAACATTACGGGGTTTAATGGCCATTCCCAAAAAAAATGATTCTTTGCAAAGTTTTCAAAAAATGAAACAGTTATTTAATGATCTTAAACTTAAATACCCTACTGTTGATACTTTATCTATGGGTATGTCTGGCGACTTAACTGATGCTATTTCGAATGGCTCAACAATGGTCCGTATTGGGACGGCTATTTTTGGCGAGCGAGAACTTAAAAGATAAGATATAGAATCAGAAATAAAACGCGACATTCAAATGAAATTCAACGACAATTCAACAAATCGTCATTTATAAATAACTAGGTACTTATGACAAATATCGCCTTTATAGGCGCTGGAAACATGAACAGCGCGATTATTTCTGGGTTAATTAAAACAGGCTATGATGCAAATAAAGTCATGGTATCAAATCCATCACCCCAGAAAAGACAAGCCTTAGCCAAAGAGCTTCATATTCAAGAAACGTCAGATAACTTAGTTGCAACAAAATTTGCAGACTTTATTGTATTAGGTGTAAAGCCTCACCTTATTGCTGATGTTTGCCAACAAATAAGTAATGAGATAGATGTTACGAATAAGTGTTTCATTTCGGTCGCTGCAGGTTGTTCAATTGATACTATTGAAAAAGCGCTAAATCAACCTTGTTCAGTTATTCGCACTATGCCCAATACTCCTTCTCAACTAGGGTTAGGTGTTAGTGGCATTTTTTCTTCAGAGAAAACTAATCAACAACAAAGAGAGCTAGCTGAACAGTTAATGTCATCTGTTGGCATTACTAAATGGCTTGATAATGAAGGTGAAATTGATCATATTATCGCCATATCAGGCTCAGGTCCTGCTTACTTTTTTCTATTTATGGAAGCAATGGAAAAACAAGCACTATCACTAGGATTTAGTGCACAAGAAAGTCGAGAATTAGTACAACAAACGGCCTTAGGAGCGGCACAAATGGTTGTAGAAAACAATATTTCGATCAGTCAATTACGTGAAAATGTTACGTCCAAAGGTGGTACAACACAAGCGGCTTTATCAACTTTTATTGATGGTGGTTTGGAACAACTTGTAACAAAAGCAATGAATAGTGCATTGCATCGTGCTAAAGAAATGGCGCAAAATAATAGTTAGTTAACTTATATAATTAGTTATTTACAATTGAAATATTGCTTACTTGACCAAATATAATCAGTAAGCAAGTCTTTATGGAGTATTCAATGGCAGCAATCAATTATTTACTTGGATTTATTTTCGACGCCTTATTGATGGTATTAATCATTCGTGTTTGGCTTCAGCTCGTTAAAGCTGATTTTTATAACCCTCTCAGCCAATTTGTAGTTAAGGTAACTAATCCTTTAGTGATTCCATTTCGACGAATCATTCCAGGCTTTGGCGGCATAGATTTAGCAACATTACTGATTGCTTATATAATCGCTGTATTAAAGTTTGTTATAATTCCATTACTTAATGGTGGTCCTATTGATATTATTACTGCATCATTTTTAGGTTTATTATATGTTATTAAACAAACAGGCTTCTTACTCTTTGTTTTAATGTTGGTAATGGCATTAATGAGTTGGGTAGTTCAAGGTTACAACCCGACTCAAATGATGTTACACCAATTAACTGAACCTGTTTTACGTCCTATTCGTAATATTATTCCAAATATTGGTGGCTTAGATTTATCAATTTTAGCAGCGTTTTTATTACTCAATGTTATTAATATTTTACTTTCTGGCTGGATCCCATATTGGGCGATGCTATAAATTCTTAATAAGCACAACACATGGGTATGACATATAATTAAAATGTCATGCCCTTTTTGATCGGAGTATCTGATGTATATATTAAAACAGCTCACTAACATTTTCCTTGTACTGTTTGTTATGACAACTTTTAGTGCACATGCCAATAACATGCAAAAAATGGGGAATATGAACGTTCATTATATGGCTATTAATGCAACTTTTTTAACGCCTGAAATAGCCAAAAACTATGGAATCGAACGCAGTAGATATAATGCTTTAATTAATATTTCAGTATTGGATAACACGAAAAATAACACCCCCGCCATAGCAGTAGCTATTACAGGTACTGCAAAAAACTTAGTGGGTCAAAGTAAAAAAATTGAATTTTTTGAAGTAAAGGAAGGCGATGCCATTTATTACCTAGCGCAAGTAAATTATCGTAATGAAGAAACCATTAACTTCGATTTAAAAATAACAGATGGAAAAGAAAACCACACATTAAACTTTTCACAAAAGTTTTATGTAGATTAGTCAAAAATTTATTACAAAAGTTTTGAATATTAATTTAAGCCGTTATAAATAATAACGGCTTTTATTTTTCATGTAATAAACCCATTATATTTTAACTTTTTTTAATTTTGATTAAATGAAGCCACTTCCCTCCAATGGCATTAATCACCAGTCCAAACATAACTAAGGCAATGCCAATATACTGTTGAATAGTAATAACCTCTCCCAGAAAAAATGACGCGCAGAAAATACCGACAACTGGCACGCCTAATGTTAGTGGTGCTACTTGACCTGCTGGATAATGTGTCAATAGATAACTCCAAAGACTATAACCAAGAATAGAAGCGGCTATCGCTAAATACATCACAACAAATACTGTTAAATAACTGATATTAGTTATGCTGGTTACAATTGCATCACTGCCTTCAAACATAATACTTGAAAGTAAAAATGGTATTATTGCCACCCAAGACGACCAAACAACTAAACCAATATTTGCCTTATATCCTCGTTGATTAATCATACGGTTAATCACATTACCTCCAGCCCATGCAATTGCGGCAGCTATGGTTAGGCCAAAACCAATAGCAGTCATATTTCCATGTTGGCCAGTAATACCAATAATAAAAAGCCCTAAACCAGCAAAAACCATCGCAACAATTTGACTTGTTTTAATAGATTCATGTAGAAATAATGCCGAAAGAATTAAGGTAAAAACCGCTTGAGATTGTAATACCAGTGACGCTAGGCCAGCAGGCATGCCAAATGCCATTGCAGAAAATAACAAAGCAAATTGACCAAAACACAAAGTTATTGCATAAATAGCCATCCAACGCCAAGGAATGGCTGGCTTTTTAATAAATATTGAACCTAAAGTAGCCACCATAAAAAACCTAGCAGCTCCCATAAATAGAGGGGGTAAATCATTTACTCCCCATGCGATAACAACAAAATTAAACCCCCAAATGAAAATTATCAATAATCCAATCAAGCTATCTTTAAACGTCATAACATTCCTGTAATTTGGGTTCAGACAAGTCTCCCTCTTTCACTTAGATTAAGGTATTATGCTCGTCATTAATATGTAAATTTTTGAGAAAAATTATGTCGACCATCGTTTTGGCAACCGGTAATAAAGGCAAAGTTAAAGAACTTGCTGAGCTATTAGCCGATCAACAAATTAACGTTAAACCCCAAAGTGAATTTAATGTGCCCGATGTTGAAGAAACAGGCACAACCTTTGTTGAAAATGCCATTATAAAAGCACGCCATGCGTCAAAGATTACAGGCTTACCAGCGATAGCAGATGATTCAGGTTTAGAGGTTGATGCATTAAATGGCGCACCTGGGGTTTATTCGGCTCGATATGCGGGTGAAGGTGCAACAGATCAAGATAATAACAATAAACTTATTACTGCAATGAAAAACGTTGAAGAACAACAAAGAACAGCTCGCTTTCATTGTGTTTTAGTTTATATGAAACATGAAAACGACCCAACGCCGATTATTTGCCATGGTAAATGGGAGGGTTCAATCATCACAACGCCACAAGGTGAACAAGGTTTTGGCTACGATCCTTTATTTTGGCAAGAACAATTAAAAATGACCTCAGCGCAACTACCTAGAGATATTAAAAATAATTTAAGTCATAGAGGCCAAGCATTAAAACTCTTAACCTTAGAATTAGAAAAAGAATTATCAAATATCCATTCAGTTAGTAATTAATTTGATGCTTATTCAACAACCCCTGTCGTTATATATTCATATTCCTTGGTGTGTAGAGAAATGTCCTTATTGTGATTTTAACTCTCATGCCTTGCCTCATAATAAATCAAAAGAAGTAACGGGGATACCTGAGCAAGCCTATGTCACTGAACTTATTAAAGACTTAGACAGTGATATTAAACGTTTTAGCTTAAAGCAACGAAAACTGCATTCGATTTTTATTGGTGGCGGGACACCAAGTTTATTTTCAGCACCCGCGATTGAACAATTATTAACTCAGGTATTAAATCGTTTCGAACATGATGATGATATAGAAATAACACTTGAAGCGAACCCTGGCACAGTTGAAGCAGAAAAATTCATTGGTTTTTTTAATGGCGGAGTATCTCGTTTATCTGTTGGAGTACAAAGTTTTGAATCCGATAAACTAATCAAACTTGGTCGTATTCATGATAGCCAACAAGCTAAAAATGCCGCAGTACTTGCTGAAAATTGTGGTGTAACAAGTTTTAATTTAGATCTCATGCATGGTTTACCGAATCAATCGATAGAAAATGCCTTAGATGACCTTAAAACAGCTATTTCATTGAACCCAAGTCATTTATCCTGGTATCAATTAACCATAGAACCCAATACTGCTTTTCATTCAAAACCACCAAAGTTACCAATAGACGAAACCTTATGGAGTATACAAGATCAAGGTTTTGCATTATTGGCTGAAGCGGGTTACCAGCAGTATGAAATATCCGCATTTAGTAAAAATAATTATCAATGTCAGCACAATTTGAATTATTGGCAATTTGGTGACTATTTAGGTATTGGCTGTGGCGCCCATGGAAAAATTACCGATACTAAACAGCAAAAAATATTTAGAACCGTAAAAGTAAAACACCCGAAAGGGTATTTAGATCAAACGAGAGAGCACCTTGATCATTTAAATGAAGTTGTACAAGCTGAGCTACCTTTTGAATATATGATGAATCGATTAAGATTGTTTTCTTCGTTCAGTCTTGAGCATTATCAAGATGCGACAGGGCTAAATGCGAACGACATTTTACCTACACTTAATCAAGCGAAAGACAAACTCCTAATGGATAATATAGGAAACAGTTGGCGAGTCACACAACAAGGCCATCGCTATTTAAATGATTTACTTGAGATGTTTTTATGACAAGGAATGAAAGTTCCACAATAATTGAACAACAGGCTGATGATGAAAAATTCATGGCAGTTGCCATTGAATTAGCGAAAAAAGCTGAGAGTTATGATGAAATTCCTGTTGGAGCTATTGTCGTATCAGACGGGGAAATCATTGGTGAAGGTTTTAATCAATCAATTATGCATAATGACCCTTCAGCACACGCAGAAATGATAGCTATTCGTCAAGCGGGTAAAAATATAGAAAACTATCGATTACTCGACTGCACACTCTATGTCACCCTTGAGCCTTGCCCTATGTGTGCTGGTTTATTAGTGCATAGTCGCATTAAACGTATCGTGTTTGGTGCCGTAGATTTGAAAACAGGCAGCGCAGGTAGTGTATTTAACATTACAAACACTGAAAAGCTCAATCATCAAATCACTGTAACAACAGGTGTATTAGCTGAAAAATGTAGTGCTTTGCTATCCAATTTTTTCAAACGTCGCCGAAAAGAAAAAAAAGCGAAGAAGAAACAAGAAAAACAGCTATAAAAAAAGGAAAACAAATGTTTTCCTTTTTAGTTTATTAATTGTATTTAACAATATTTATTTTTCAACTTTGCTCATGTCACCCGCTTTAATGATAGCAAAATCTTCAACTGATAAGTACTTACGCATTACCTTGTTAATATCGTCAGCAGTTAATTTGGCTACTTGTGCTTCATACCGTTTACTAAATTGCATTGAACGGTCTAAACGCAAATTCCGATTTAAAGTGCCTGATAATTCTCTATCTTGAGAACGACTAACTTTACGACCTTGTAATAAACCAGATTTAGCAGAAGTTACTTCTTCAGTAGTAAAGCCGTCTTTTAACATTCTAGCTATTTCTTCTTTAAAGCCAACTTCAACCTTCGCTAAGTTTTGTGGTGCACATATCGCATAAGCCCCCATAGATGAACGTTCGTCAAAATCACTAAGATTTAAGAATGAACCTGCTCCATAACTTAAACCATCTTTTTGACGTAAACGTGTCGCTAAACGGCTGTTTAAGAAACCTCCTCCAAGCATATAGTTACCCATATATAGTGCTGGAGCATCAGGATGGTTTTGACCAACCGGAATACTCAAAGAAGCCACAAATGTCGCATTTTCTTTATCCGGTGTATTAAAAGTCATCGCTTCGTTAGATAGCTTTTTATAAGGTGAATCAATACGAGAATAGGTATTACTGCTTTGCCAATTCGCTGTTATTTCATCTAAAGCTTTTGTCGTTTTTTCTTTATCAAAATCACCTACAACTGATATTTGCATACTTGACGTGCCATAAAAGTCTTTATGGAATTTCTTAACATCAGCTAAAGAAACCGCGGCTAATTCAACTAAAGCTTCTTCAAATGTAGTTACATAGTTCGGGTGCCCTTTTGGAAATGGACTTTGATGACGGCTATATTCACGAAACGCAATACTTTGAGGATCTTGCAATTGTTGCTCAATGCCTACTTTAGTTTCACTTTTATATAAATCGAACTCTTTTTCACTAAATGCAGGCTTTTGTAAAACCTCACCAATAAGTTTTAACGTATCGTTAAGATTATTACGATTAGTATTTACAGTGACATACGCGTAGTTACTTCCACCACCAATATTCACTTGCGCTTCTAATTTATCAAAAGCTTCTTTAAGTTGTTCACGAGTGTAATTTTTACTACCTCGCATTAACATAGCTCCTGCAGCATCACCAACAGCATTAATACCTTGTAATGAAAGTAAATCTCCCATTTGCAAATTAATACGTACAACTACAGATTCACCACGTGTCTTTTTGGGTAATAATGATACCTTAACGCCAGTATCTAATTTACTTACAGCTGTTCTAGAGTCAATATTATCATGAGATGGGTCAAACGCTTCACCTTGAGCGACAGCTTCACGGCCTTTATAACCTTTGACCATTGCTTCAACACTTTCTACTTGTGGTATTTCGGCACGCTCTGCTTTTTCAGCAGGAATATATTTCCCTAAAGTACGATTGTTTCGAGTAATATAATTTTTCGCTACTCGATTAACATCATCAGCAGTCACGTTTTCAATACGGTCACGATTTAAAAATATTAGACGCCAATCTCCCATCCCTAGCCATTCACTTAATTCGCGAGCTATACGCTCAGAAGAGTTAAACGCTAATTTCTGGTTTTTAAGTAGAGTTCGCTTAGCTTTCTCTACTTCATCAGCTGTAATTGGATTTGACGAGATATTTTCTAACGTAGCGATTAGTGCATCTTCAGTTTTTGTTAAATCATTTGCTTTATCAACTTCTGCCATGAAAATAGCAACACCTGGCTCTTGCCACTGAAAATTAAAACCAAATGAATTACTGGCTAACTTCTTCTCGACAAGTGCTTTATGTAAACGACCTGCCCCATCAGCCGAAAGCACTTCATTTAGTACATCAATGGCAGAAAAGTCAGGGTGAGACCCTGCTGGGACATGGTAAATAGCACCGATCATTTGTGCATCACCTACACGGCGAACGGTTACAGAACGCTCACCATCTTGTGCGGGCTCCTGCGTATACAAAGGTTGAATAACTCTTGAAGGTTTAGCTATCTGTCCAAAAGTTGCATTAATTTTCTTTAACAACACATCAGCATCAAACTTACCCGCAACCGTTAAAGTCGCATTATCAGGCTGATAATATTTTCGATAAAATGCTTGTAAACGATCAATTGGTACATTTTCTAGATCTGATCGAGATCCAATAGTAGATTTACCGTAATTGTGCCATTCGTACGCTGCACCTAGCATACGTTGTAAAGTAATACGAAATGGATTATTTTCACCACGTTCAAATTCATTACGAACAACAGTCATTTCACTATCGAGATCTTTTTTAGCAATAAAAGAATTCACCATACGATCAGACTCCATACTTAAAGCCCAATCTATATTTTCTTCTGTTGCCGCAAATGTTTCAAAATAATTAGTACGATCAGTCCAAGTTGTACCATTAGGGCGTGCACCATGTGAACTAAGCTCTGCTGGTATATCTTTATGTTTAGGCGTACCTTTAAACACTAAATGCTCGAGTAAATGAGCCATACCAGTTTCACCATAGTTCTCATGCTTAGAGCCAACATGATAAGTTACGTTTACTGTTACAGTTTCTTTAGTATTGTCTGGGAATAATAATACTTGCAGACCATTATCTAAACGATATTCACTGATCCCTTCCACTGAAGTTATTTTCTTTATTTGATCAGCAAATGCACTCGATGATAATGCGGTAAAACAGATTGAGGCGGCAATTGCCACTTTTGATGGTTTAAACCATTTATTTAACATCCTATATCCTTTCTTTTTGTAGTTAATGGAAAAGTATCAATAAATTACTATTTTCAGTAACACTCAATAAAAATTTCTTATGAAGCTATATAGTACTCACAACTATCATTTTATTACAATTTATTAACAATCTTATTAACAAATTCTAACAATTTTATAGAATCATGATTTTTCATAAGTGCAAATCATGCTACTTTATACGTCCTAGAATATAGTCGAAAAATATCATTCAACCCCATATGAAGATAAAAGAATATAAGCTATTAACTTGTACACCTTTACACTTAGAGTTTTTAAGGACTTGGTGTAATAGTAAAAAAGAAATAGAACAATGGGCAGGACCGAATTTTCGTTTCCCTCACAGTTCTCAAACATTTATAGAAGATATAAAGCTTGATGTACTGCCTTCTTACGTTTTAATAAATGAAAATGAACAGATAGTAGCTTTTGGACAGTTTTATGAACGCTTACGTCATTGTCATTTAGGGAGATTGATTGTTAACCCAATATTTCGAAAGCAAGGCGCTGCAAAAGTTTTAATCGAAGAATTATCAATACTGGGCAAGGAAACGTTGAATTTACGTTATTTATCTCTTTTTGTTTTATCTGACAATAAACATGCTTTAACCTTGTATAAAAACTTAGGTTTTGTAGAAAAGGACTACCCTGAGAAGATTCCACTAGAAAACTGTTTATATTTAACTAAAATCTAATTAGTTTTGAAACAGCTAATGAGAATTTACCACTGATTGATTTTCTTGAATAAACTGAACTTGTCGACGAGCATTTATTTTATGTTTCTGTTGACTAATCAAACGCTTTCTTTGTATTGAATGAGATTTTTTTCGCATGTTATTTACCTAATATTTATTAAATTAAGAATATATTTAAACTATTTAGCTTAATATTTAATAAATATATAACCATACTATTACCAAAATATGACAGAGAAAATTTGTAAGAGTTAATGACAGATATTTAAAAACTAATCTGTACTAACAATAGGCTCTGATTCATTAACGGGTAAAGCTTTTTTTAATTGCTGTTGCTCAAGAACCTCCAATGCCTTTTGCTCTTCCTGCTGTTTGTTATCCATCCAAGTTAATGTGTCATAATAGCGACGAATATTATCAACATAGTTTATTGGTTCATCACCTCTGGCATAGCCATACTTAGTTTGCTTATAATATTTTTTTTGTTTCAGTAAGGGTAATCTATCTTTTACTTCAACCCACCTGTCAGGATCTCCACCTTGTTGCTTAGTAATTTTACGCGCATCATTTAGATGGCCTAATCCAACATTATATGACGCTAAAGCAAACCATAAACGATCAGGGTGAGGGACTCTATCTGGCATACGCTCAAACATTTGTTTAAAATATTTTGCACCACCTCGAATACTTTGTTCCGCATCTAACCGGCTTTTAATGCCCATTTGTTTTGCGGTTGGTAAAGTTAACATCATCATACCTCGTACGCCTGTATGTGACCGAGCATGAGGTTCCCAGTGAGATTCTTGATAACTTATCGCCGCCAATAATCGCCAATCAACATCTTGGCTATATTTTTCAAAAATGGAGCGATATTTAGGAAGTTTCTTCTCAACTGCTTTAATAAATTGTCGTGTATCAACATAATTAAACTCTTCAACGTGACCATAATATTTATCGTCTAGCGCTAATAGTGTTCCATTATGGTGAACTTGACCAAAAAATTCGATTAGGCTTGCAATAATAGAATCATCACCCTCCTTACTCGCAGCCCATGCCATTGGTTCTGACTTTTTAATAGTAAAACCAATACTTATTTCAGGGTAATAACGACGATTTACGGCTAAGGTGTGACTATCTATGATGGTATAGTCAATTTCTTCATCTAAAATCTTTAATAGCAACTCTTCGCTGTCAAGTTCTGCATTTTCTTGCCAAGATAACTCAGCATAACTTGCTGACAAATTAACAAGATTTTCTACGTGACTCGACTCGGCAGTCACCATCAAGGTTCCCGTTAAATCATTAATATTTCTTGGTCGTATTTTACCTTGTTTAAATACCAATTTTTGACTGATATTGTTATAGCTTGGGGCAAAATTGTATTTTTTACTACGGTTTTCGGTAATCGTTAATCCTGCTGCAAGAAAATCTACCTCGCCTTTTTCAAGACGTGAAAATAATTCATCTAAGCTATAACTTGCCATTATCTTTAAGTCTACACCCAAATAATCGGCATATTTTTTTGCTAATTCATATTCAAAACCTGTTTCACCTTCAGATCCAACATAAAAACTAGTAGGCCCATAAACAGTACCCACAGTAATATATCCGCGTTCAAGGATACGCGATAAGCTGGGAGACTTTTGTTGTGTATTACATGCCTGCAGTAATGCCAAGCATAGAAATGTACACAGAATAATAACGAGCTTATTTTTTAACATATAAAAATGATTTCGATTCATAAGCGCTTATTGTGTCTTGGTTTTATTTTTTGTGAAAGCATTATTTGAGTATAGCTAATTTCTAATAATAATTTTTCTTA
>JAGSHH010000058.1 GCA_023954655.1 Colwelliaceae bacterium | reverse complement strand
ACTTTCTACAATATTTATTGGAGATAATTTATCATTTTGACAAGTGACAAACTTACTACAAGTATTACCAACATCAATTAATAACTTCACAGCACTCCTCGCATACTCACTTCACCACCGTAAATAGGTTTAACTTGACCATCAACCTCTAAAAGTAAAGCTCCTTGTGTATTAATGCCTCGGCAAATTCCTAACGTTTCTTTTTCTCCAGTGATGAGCCTGACTGGTTTATTTATGTAGACGTCTTGTTTTAACCAATCGTCAACCATAGTGACAATACCACTTTCTTTATGTTGTTCTAACCGAGTTACAAGACAGTTAATTAACGTAGAGACTAATTGGTTGCGATCTATTTTATCCGAAACATTTGATTGTAGATCTGTCCATGGTTGATCAATATTTTCAGCCGCTTTAGCTGGCATATTGATATTTAAGCCAATTCCAATAACGCAATGGCTAGCTTCCAGAGCTTGCCCTTCTAAATCGATTAATATACCCGCTAATTTCTTACCATTGGCGTAAATATCGTTTGGCCATTTTAATTCAACATTAAGGTTATATAATTGTTTAATCGCATCACTTACTGCCAAAGCAGCAACAACACTTAAGCCCATAGCCGCTGATATACCTTGCTCTAAACACCAATACATTGACATATAAATATGAGAACCAAAAGGCGAAATCCATTGTCTTCCTCTTCTACCTCTACCTGCATCTTGATACTCAGCAACACATACTTGTCCTTGTTTTACTTGATGAGGGATCCGCCGTAATAAGTAGCTATTTGTAGAATCGATAACACTATGAACTTCAACAGGAATAGGGAGTGTTCCTGTAGCCAACCCTTGAGTGATTAGAGTTTTATCCAATAAAAGTAATGGGTGAGAAAAGCGATACCCCTTGCCTGTAACACAAAAAACATCTAAGCCCATCTCTTGTAAACCACGAATATGTTTAGAGACTGCCGCTCTGCTGATACCTAGTTCTTCACCCACGGCTTGACCAGACACAAACTGTCCTAGGGATAGCTGCTTTATTAATTGTTCTTTTACTGATTTTGCCATAACAATTTTATTACGCTTTTTTATCTAGAGTTAATTGAATCAACCCATCTTTTGATAACATTCTTACCTCAGGTTGAAGCATGATATCAAACTTATCTAATACTGTTTTTTGCACATGTTTAGCTAATTGCAAAATATCCTGTCCATTTTTACTTGCATAATTTACAAGCACTAATGCTTGTGTTTCATCTACGCCAACATCACCTAACTTAAATCCTTTTAATCCTGACTGTTCTATCAGCCAACCCGCTGCTAGTTTAATTTTATTATCTTTTTGTGGATATGATGGCACTGCACAATAAAGAGTCTTTATGCGTTCAAACTCTTCAGAGCTAACAATAGGATTTTTAAAAAAACTACCGGCGTTAGGAAGTTTATTAGGATCAGGAAGCTTTGACTGACGTAGCTTAATCACTTGTTGAAAAACATCTTTCGAGCTAACATTTTTCGGTAATGAATCCAAACCATTATAGGTTAAATTAGCTTGCCACTTTCTCGATAACTTCAAAGTAACTTCAACGATCACACCTTTATTAGCTAAAGAGTTTTTAAAAATACTATCCCGATAACCAAATTGACAAGCTGAACGATCAAACGTTTTTATGTTTTTATTTTTAAAGTCATACCACTTAACTTGCTCAACAACATCAGCTAACTCTGTACCATAAGCACCAATATTTTGTACCGGTGAGGCACCAACGCTTCCGGGAATTAATGCTAAGTTTTCAACTCCGTAATATTCATGCTCTACGCAAAAGTTGACTAGTTCATGCCAGTTTTCTCCACATTTTGCAGAGACAAAAACAAAGTTCTCTGATTCTTCTACGGTTATTCCTTTAATATTAGGTTGTAAAATAGTCGAGGTAGTTTGTTCGGTGAAAAGAGTATTACTACCTTCACCTAAAATATAAAATGGGGGGGATAAGCGACTAACTACTTCATTTAATTCATCGATAGAAGAGGGTTGATAAAATGCCGGACAGGTAGCTGGAAATGCAAAGCTGTTATGCTGAGTTAGTTGATATTTGCTTTGCATATTCATCATATGAAGTAAAAATTTTGCTCATTGTAATTGAAAACAATCAGCTTAGATATTGATAATTTAAGCTCTAACCTTGCTTACGCATCGGTAACTTTATGATGTTTCCCGTCTCGCTATAGTATTTATTTTGATATTTATCTGTATCAATATTTTCACTTTGATTAACAATAACCCCATCAATAGGGGCATTCACTTGTCTGAGCAAACGTAAACCTGTTGTAATTTGTTCACGCTTCGTTTTACCACCATGAACAATATATAAAACACTATCAACCAAACGAGAAATAATTACCGCGTCACTCACTGCATTTACAGGTGGTGTTTCAATAATAATTCGATCATAAAAATTACCGAATACTTTTATCAACATGTTAAAACGCTTCATTGATAAAAATGCTAAAGGGTTGGCGGGTGTGATACCTGAAGTCAATATATCAAGTTTTACATTTTTGTCTCGGACAATACATTCATTAATTTGATGTGTTTTAGCCAATAAATTAGATAACCCTGGACGGTGAGCTGGTAAGTCCAAAGTTTTATATACTGAAGGATGGCGCATATCAGCTTCAATTAATAAAACTTTTTCCATTTCACTAAATGAACGCGCTAACTCTAATGCAACGGTAGACTTTCCTTCATTAGGCACTGAAGATGTCACTGCTATTACTTTTGGTGGTTGTTTTTCATGACTAAATAATAAAGAAGTACGCAATGTTCTAATCGCTTCAATAAAACGATTATCTGTATAGTACTGCTTCTTCTCTTCTTCTTTATTTTTTGGTTTAAATTTAGGCAAAATAGCTAGTATAGGTGCTTCATTAAAATTTTCTAACTTACGGCGTGAATTTAAGGTATCCATCAGCAATTCGCGCAAGATTACAATAATAGAGATAAAACCGAGAGAAAGAATAAAGGCTAAAATCACTGCCATTGTCTTATTAGGTGCAACCGGCCCTTTAGGTGTAATAGCTTTATCAATAAAGCGTACATAGAAATTCGATTTATAATTCCCCATCGCGTCCGTTTCTTTAAGGCGAATTAAGTAATTCCCATAAAGCTCTTTATTGGTTTCAACTTCTCGCTCTAATTGAGAAAATTTATTTTTAAGCCTACTAACTTTCAAATAAGACTGTTTTGTTTCATTTAACCTTTGGGTATCAGCTTTCACTTTCTCAGCTGATGAGTAATACTCCTTTTCTATAGCAATAACCAAATCTTTAACGTGTTGCTCAAGGTTAAGCCTTAAAGATGTTAACTCTGCTTCAACAGACATTCTTTTAGGATGTTTTGGTCCATACCTTTGCGAAAGCTCATTTAATTTTCGCTCAATTTTTTCTTCTGAACGACGTAATTGTATATAACTCGCCTTTCCATTAATTTCCTGTAAATCGGTGAGCTGTGTAAGATTACCTTTATTTTTTTGAATGTATTGATAGGTAACCTTTAAATCACCTTCTTTTTTTGAGGCTTTTAACAATGAAGATGTTAATTCTGTCAACTCAGACTCTATGAGTCCGTCAACGCCCTTAACATCAACGATACCTTCACTTTCTCGATAAGCTTGTAATTTTTGCTCTGACGTTTCGAGTTTTTTTCCTAACTCTTCTAATTGATCAACAAGCCATTGTGAAGTTGTTTCTTTGGAAGCACTATGAATTTCATCTTGATATTGTAGGTAAGTTTGACCTACTTGATTTGCAACTTTTTTGGCTAATTTTGGATCGTAAGCCGTAAAAGAAATTTTAACTAATTCTGTTTCTACAATAGGTGAAATTTTCAAGCGCCCTTGAAAAGAACCAACTACTTGGCCAATAGAAGGTGTTACAAGTGATTTATCTCTGTCTGCAAGAAATTGAATTTTATCGTTGTATTTTCCACTATTAAACTCTTCATGCTCTGTAAGATTTAATCTAGAAACTACTCTTTCAGCAAATTTTCTCGAACGAAGTAACTCATATTGTGTTTGAATTTGCTCATAGCTTGCTGAACTTTTTTCATTAAAAGCGTCGTTTATCGATAAGGTATTAGTTGGTTTATTACTACCAATTTGTAATATCGCTGTTGCTCTGTAGGAATGTTTTAAAAGAGAAACATGAAAAGCCACCACTGAGCTGACCAGTAGTGTGAAAATAATAATTTTCCATCGCCTTGTCCAAAGAGGGCTTAAAACTTCTTTTAAGTTAACCTCATCTTGAGCAATGTTTACTTGTTCATTTTCATTATTTATCAAAAGAAGCTTTGCTCTATCTCAATAATATCATCGGGGTAAACTACAGTCACAACAGTTGCAGCTATTATGACGCTCTTTCCATTAACAATCCTTGTAATTTTCCAATCTGTTTTTGACGCCCTACTTTCTAACCCTCCAGCCAAAGCAATGGCTTTATCTAGTGTTAAGTCATCTTGATACGGATAACCACCAGGGCGTTTTACTTGTCCATGAATAAAAAAGGGGCGATATTGTACAATAGAAACTGTAACTTGAGGATCTATCAAATAATCCCCCAACAACCCTTTTCTAACTACATGCTCTAATTTTTTGGGCGATAAACCAATTACCTTTATGTCTTCTAAAAATGGAAATGAAATAAATCCAGATTTATTTATTTTCACATTCGTTGTTAAATCAGGTTCATTATAAACCGTAATAGATATCTGATCTCCAGAGCCTAATAGATATTCCGAAGCGCTAGAAATACTACTAAATAACAAGAAAATAATTACTAATATTTGCATACTTTTTATCCAACGAATCTTAGATACTAACATTAAACCCTATAGAAAGGCTATTTCTCTGATAATTATACTCTGACTCCGATGAGTCTAAGTCGTTATAATCATACCTTAGAAAAAAAGATAACCAGTCATTTCGTTTATAATTTACTTGTATATTAGTGAATAAGTAATCTTCACTTTCACTACCTTGCTGATATATGATTTTCTCTTGCTTAGCTCCTATAACGGCAGTAACCCTAAAAAAATCAGTTAAATCTGAATTTATGTTAATATCATAGCTATCAACTACTCTATAACTATCTGAAATACGGTTTGCTTCTTCAAAATCACGCTCTGAACGAAATGCAACTTTGGTTGAATGTATTGGGTGCCAATTAAAATTTAACCTCCATTTAAATGAATCATCATCAGCAAAACTTGACTCATTAAATTGTATTCGTTGATAACCCACCAATAGAGCTAATTGACTAATTTCGGTTGTTTGCCATTTTACACCCACCAATGCAATCTGCTTTTTTTTATCAAGCAATGAATTATTTTTAGATATTATCTTTTCATAAAAAACATTTGTTGCTAAATAACTCTGTCCAGATAATAAGTAATCAAAAGACAAATCTACAAAATCATTTTGCTTATCTAAACGATAAGTTATATCTCTTCTTGTTTGGTAGGCTCTTTCAAAATGACCAATTTCAATTTTAAACTTTGCAACCGACTCTTTACTACCAAATATATACCCGCCTGAAATTTCTGTAATTTCTAGATCATCACCTTTATTGATTAAAGCGCCTTCTCCTAATGTGAGCCCAGTCCCCCTCCGCTCATATAAATTTTCTATCGACGAATTAATAAAAAGCGCTTTATTTTCAGCCAATTTATATTGATATTTAGGTGCTAGAGTAAAATTTGTATGACCATCTAAAGAAAAATCTTGATACTTTGTATGTTTACTTATTGCTTTAATGCTAAATAGTTGTCGTTCAAATTGGGCTTGCATTTCAATTGAAGGCGTTAAAGTAAAATATGTTGTAGCAACCTTATCGTTATTTTCAAAAAGAAAATTATCATCATGGCCTACTTCAGTATTTAGCGATAAATTAAAATGATTACCCGCCTTAGTGTTAAATTCATTCTGTGCAGAAATAGAAGCACTATAAAAAACATTAAGAAAAGTATATAAACTAACCGTAATCCAAGAGATTTTTTTCATTTATACAAGCAACGATGAATATATTATTGATAATAGTATTGCACAGGATTTTTGCGTAGAAAACAAGCTCTCAGTTACAATTTAGTTACATAGCAAAATGAATAACAAGGTATTTTCTTCTAATGCTTTATTTATTAAAAGTGCTAAGTATATTCTTAATTACTATCTTACAATGCCTACTAAAATGCTTAATTCTCCCGTTTAAAATTGGGAAACTTCCTCTTTTTCCATATAGATTTACAATAGTTTCCTCACTATAGCCTTTAATAACGCTATTTATTCTGCTTATTAGCGTCACCTTACCTTGAGTTGTTATGTACTTTTCGATAATAAATTTTACATGCTGGTTTGCTAAAGCATCATTGACTTTAGTTATGGGTGTTGAAAAGTGAAATAATGTATAAATGCAATTCAACATACTATCTAACACATGACTACTTTTTTCCCTCGAAAAATGCTCTTGAACTTTTGACCACTCGATATCTTGATAATAAAATTGAGCAATAATATAGGCATTGTGAACTTGCTTTAAATCAAAAACCTTATTATCAAAGTTTTTATCTGATAATTCACTATGAGCAATAGCCAAAATAAGCTGATGGGTAGGATGCAATTGCAAAACATTTAAATTATTTTCTAGTGTTAACCCTATACTTTTCTGCCAAATTTCTTCCGTATTTAATACACCACTTACCGACTCTTTGAGCCCTTTCATATGTAACTCAATAAAGCAGCAACCATTTTCCCTAATTAACGGTGGAAGGTGATGATGTTCGACCGCTCGAATATCAAACTCTCCTGCTTGCTCAGCATATCCAACCCTCTGTAGTTCTTTAAAGCTTTCTTGTGCAACTTCCTCTTTTACTAATAAATCAATATCTGTCATATAACGTTCACTAATCACTTTATATGAACCATTAAATAAACCAGTGATACCTTTGAGCATTATTACTTCGATATTCTTTTTTTGGAAAGTCCGGCAGCAATAAATGGCCTCTTTAGAAAGTGCCAGAGAACGTTCTCGATATATCTTTTCAATTTCAGAAAGGTAATTTGTTAATTCGTCAGGTAATAATGACCAAACATTTTTGTCTTTAAGTTGTTGCGTTAAGGCACCGATCAACCAAAATTCATTCGCTAATGAGATTAGTGGTAAGTAAAACTTTTCATTTTTAAAGTGCTCAAGTTGATTTTCTGTATAAGAGGCGCCAATGATTAACCAATTGGCTAATTCTTTGATTGTATCTTCAGTGAACATTTTCTCTTGATGAGTTAATTGTTCTGCCATAATTGTTCCAGTTCAGAAAGCGCTTGCTCTGTGGAATGATAGTTCAATTGATAACAAGATTGATCAGAAATGAAAATAAATAACTGTTCTATTTTATCTTCAGTTAATTCAGAGGCCACTTGATAACCACCTACGGTCATTAACATTAATGTTTCAATTACACTCAATTTAATTTTGTGATGAGTAATTTCCATTTTATCATGAATAAAACAAGGATTAATCAACAATGTTTTTTGTGCTTTGAGATCATTAGCATTACTTGAGCTCACAAACCTTTTCGGCCAAATATATTTTAACTCCCTGCCATCTTCACGCAGCCAAATAGTTTCATTTTTCAACTCTGGATAGAACACATCCAATAATTCCCAACTCCCCGATTTAATTGCTAAGGGTAAATTTAAAGTCATGATTCGAAAATTTTCATCTAAGACAATCATTTCATCAGAATATAATGATGAATCACCACTGGCTAATATGGCACTTAATGTCGACTTTCCAGCACCTGATTTCCCAGGAAGTAGTATGCTTCCATATTCTGTTTCAAGTGCTGCGCCATGAAAGCAGTATTGATAATCACTTTTTTGAAAGCTTAATATTTGTAAACGGTCAATTAAATGTGGCATTACATATTTAAAAGGGAGATCTTTTTCGATCTTCAATCCATTACAAACAATATCAAAACAATGTGAATTTTCTTCACACTTAATAATTGTTACTTGAAAATCGATTACTGTTAATTTCTTTTCACATTGACGAAGTAAAGTAAATATCTCAATTTGTAAATCAATTGAATTTGTTTCTATAGAATATGTTGCTTGATCAATCTGATATGTTTTTAATGATGAACTAATGGAAACATAATAAGGTTTAACTATCGTTGCTAATTCAGGATATTGCGCATCAATATAAGAAACCTCTGCTAATTCTTCATCAAATAAGTATTGTATTTTATCGTAAGGGCCTATTAATTCACTTTCATCTAAGTTGCTTAATTTTGCGACATGTTCAACGGCGTTTTGTTTAGAAAGGCCTTCATCGATCGCTAACAAAAGGCTGATTGACAATGCTGTTAATTGATATAGAGATTGTTTTTTTTTATGAAAAACAACCCCTTGTTCTAACTCAATATAGAGAATTAAGTGACGGGTATTTAATGAAATTTTTTTTAATGACATTACTAGTGCTAGTTATTTTTACATCCTTTCTGTCTATGACAACCAGACGAAGGGGCAGCAGAAGTGCTAGGCGACATCAAGGCCGTTACAGCAAAAGGTGTTACAACAGCTAACTTACCAAATTTTTCTAAAAACTTACGACGTTCATTTGGTGTTTCAATAACGTTTTCATCCAGCTGCTTTGATTGTTGATCTCTAGATACACTCATAATTTACCACCTAAATACTTAACGATTACTCTCTTTCAATTGATTAAGCATAGCAGCAATAGCATATAATTAAAAATCAAGGCTGATGTTATAGGGTGTGTAACAAAGAAAAATTAAGGGGATATTGGTAATAAAACTTTAGCAGAAAGGCCGCCTTGACTACGGTTTGTTAGTAAAACACGCCCCCCATGAGTGTCAACAATACGTTTAATAATTGCTAACCCTAAACCACTTCCTTCTGTACCACGAGCTTTGTCACCTTGCGTAAAGGGTTGAAATAAACGTTCAATATCAGCTTCGGGAATACCAGGGCCAGAATCACAAACGGCAAAATAAGCAAAACGCCCTGATTTATCTGTACCTGAATTAATTTCAATATCACCATCACTGTATCGAATAGCATTTTGTATCAAATTTGCCACTACACGTTTCATGGCAACATACCGTAGAGGAATTTTATCTAAAGATTGAGCATTCAATATAATATTTCGTTCAGAGACTGATTCTGCCTGTATAACCTCTCCCAATAAAACATTCAGATCATCAAACTCAGCTTTATCTTTGCTATCGTGACGAATGTAATCAATAAACTGGTCGATAATAGTGTTCATATCATCAATGTCACCATCAATACCCTCCTTCAAAAATTCATCTTGCTTAGACATCATTTCTGTCGCTAAACGAATTCGAGTCAAGGGTGTTCGAAGGTCATGAGAAATACCCGCCATCAGTAAATTTCTATCATCCTCTAATTGTTTTATCCCTTTTGACATATGATTGAATGCCTGTGTTACAGCAACTATTTCAGTAGTTCCTCGCTCTGCCAGTGGCTCGGGAAAGTCACCACGACCAACATCATGAGCAGCAGATTGAAGGGATTTTAATGGCCGATTTAATTGACGAACAAATAACCAACCACCAATGACACTTAAACCACCTAAAATAGATAAAACAAAAAACAGTGGTGTGTAGTTAACTTCTTCTAAGCTAACCAGAGGAATTTTTACCCAATATGTGGGGGCTTGAGGTGGCCGTATCCAAAATAGAAATTCATCTCCCTGAGAAAATCGCACTTCTGCTGGACCATCTAAAAGATCAGACATTATACGAGAACGCATTTCTTCATATATTGCGTCTTCTAACCCTAAGGGCATTGCATCTTCTTCAGTGTAAATACCGATGCCTGTTTCAAGGTGAAATGCCTTTGCCATCGCAGGCGTTAAAATCGGATCTTTTACATCTAAAAATACCACTCGCACTTGTTTAGCCAACAATTGATCAACTTGATCAGACTGTGGTTGCACCATGTAAACCATAATCAAAACAAGAGATACTGCTTGATTGATCAATAACAATACACCAATCAATAAAATTGTTTGCCCAAAAGCACTACGTGGCAATATTTTCATAAATACTTAGCTATAGCTTATGCTACTGCTTTTCCTTCCGGAACAAATACATATCCTAATCCCCAGACTGTTTGAATATAACGAGGTTTAGCAGGATCTTCTTCTAACATTCTACGTAAACGAGATACTTGTACATCAATGCTACGTTCTAAGGCAGAATAATCACGACCACGTGCAAGGTTCATTAATTTATCACGAGAAAGAGGCTCTCTAGGGTGAGTAATTAATGCTTTCAGCACGGCAAATTCGCCGCTGGTCAAAGGCATATTGATATCACCTTTTAGCATTTCCCTCGTAGCAAGATTCAATTGATAATCACCAAACTCAATGACATTTTCTTCTTGAGAAGGTGCTCCTGGAGCTTCTTGAACACGCCTTCTTAAAACAGCTTTAATACGTGCAAGCAATTCACGAGGGTTAAAAGGCTTTGGCATATAATCGTCAGCACCAAGTTCCAACCCTATAATACGATCTACCTCATCGCCTTTAGCTGTTAACATTACAATCGGAATATCGTTTGAATTTTGACGTAATCGGCGACAAATAGATAAACCATCTTCTCCTGGCAACATCAAATCTAAAACTAGTAAATGAAAGTTTTCACGTTCAAGCAAACGATCCATTTGCTCTGAATTGGCTGCACTTCTAACAACAAATCCCTGCTCAACTAAATAGCGTTCAAGTAAAGCTCGTAAACGCATATCATCGTCTACAACCAATACTTTAGGTGTTTCATGGCTCATATCTCACCCTTAATTTTTCTTTATGTTATTTTTTGACTTATCGCTACTATATGCTATTCATAGCAACTTTAACAAAGTTACTGTGTGTCATTTCTACTACATTTGTTACAAATCATTAACAGACATATATTTACTAACCTATAGGATTATAAGAAAAAAACATTACTTTTTCCTATTTAATTTCTAAAGAGTCCTAAGTTAAAGAATAAGTATGACGAAATTTATATTTTTTCAAATGATTAATACAAGTTATAACGTTATCCGCCTAAAAGAATTCAGCAGTTTATCCAAAGCAATACTCCGTTTAAAAAGCTTACAAGCATTCAATAATTAATTAAATGTGTTTTCCTGCTTAAATTACGAAAAATAAGGTAGAATGATTTGATGAGAATCTGGATATATATATTTAAAGCGCCAAGGCGTGTTATAAGCATTAGTAGAAGACGCCAAACCACCAAGTTAAAGCGTCAGCTAATTCGTGTCAAAATTGCTTTGGCACAAGAAAAAGATGAAACCAAAGAAATGCTTGGGATTTACCGTAGATATACAATTAGACAAGCAAGTCCTGAAGAAATGAAACAAGCGAATCAGCAATTTGTTGATGTGTTGAAAGGTCTTGGCATTGGCGTGTTTGCCGTATTACCTTTTGCCCCTATTACTATCCCTATAGTAATCAAATTAGGTAAATGGGTTGGTGTAGATATTTTACCCAGTTCCTTCAATGAAGATAACAATAAAAGAACGCCAATTATTTCAGATAACCAATCGCCTGATCAGTAACACATTGTGTAAAGCTCTTTTGACGTTCAGATTTTGATAAACGAGCTATAGCTTGCCTAACTAACTTTTCTTTAACTTTCCGATCAGCTTCTGGCAATTCTTTAAGCTGCTCATGAAAGCAACCTATTAATCCGTAATTCAATGCTACATCAGAATTAGGTAAATCTCCTTGTAGACAATTATCTAACTTTTTTGCAAGCTCATTTCTCGTTATTTGAGTGATTAATGTCTTTATTTGATGCTTTGCATTATCCGTTTTTCGCTCTTGATTACATGCAAAAAGCATATCTGCTACAGCAACAATAGGAATAAGTTTGTCATGTTGAGCACTAAACTTATCTTTCAGCCACTTCTTATGTTCATCGGACATTTCATTCGCCAACACATTTTCATTTATGAATAGAACAAAACACAAAATAGCAACGATATTTTTCTGAAGCATAAACACCATCCTTTGAAAATTATGAACATAAGAAACAAGTAACCTACGAAAAACATCATAATAAAATTAACCTATGATATGAAGTGATATATTCATTTAATAAATAACTGCAGTTTTTCTAAGGTAATTATAAACCTAAAAGTTTTTTGAATCGCAGAAATTAAAAAGCCACCTGAATAATAAGGTGGCTTAAACTAAGTATTAATTTGTCTAAATAATTATATCAATTAGACAGACATAGGTTTGAAAGGAATATCACGATATCGTTTACCAGAAGCAGCAAAGACTGCATTACTTAATGCTGGAGCAAATGGAGCCACACCAGGTTCACCCAATCCAGTAGGCTTATGTTCAGATTCAACGATATGTACATTCACATGAGGCATATCACTCGTACGCATGACTGGGTAGTTATGAAAGTTAGAGTTTACAACTGCGCCTTCTCTAAAAGTAATCTCCGTACTCAGTGCTAAGGACATACCCATGACAACGGCACCTTCCATTTGTGCAGTTGCGCCGTCTTTATTTAATACCTGACCACAATCAATCACACAATCTACTTGTAATACCTTAATATTTTCTCCATCAGACTCTACTCTAACGGCCATAGCAACATAGCTTTGAAAACTGTAATGAACGGCTAACCCAATACCTTGTCCTTTGGGTAAATTATCACGCTCATACCAACCTGACTGCTTTGCTGCGATTTCTAATGCATTTTTAGAACGACTAACTTGTTCTTTTTGCTCGTCAATATTATTCGCATCATATAATTGATGTAAAAATGTTAATGGATCTTTTCCTGCTTTATAAGCCAACTCGTCGGCAAAAGAACTAAATGAAAAACCATAAAATATTGCATAAACAGCGCGATACCAACCAATACGAGTATGCGCTTTTGCCTCTCCAATTTCGCTCCTAAAATTCGGTAAACCAAAAGGATAATTATCTACTGCAGATACATCACCTTTGCTCGGTTTCACCGTTGCAGGATTAAATAATGAGCCAATTGGTGGGAATGCGGTACGATGCAACCAGCCAGTGACAGCACCTTGCTCATCAAGGGAGGCTTCAATATGTTGTGCACTTATTGAATGATAGTATCCTGTTCTCATGTCTTCTTCACGAGACCATGTTAGCTGAATAGGCACTCCTAATTTCTCAGAAAGTACCGCAGCTTCGTGCACGTAATCACACTTGAATTTACGACCAAAAGCACCACCAGCCATAGTAACATGCACAATAATATCTTTTGGTTCGCGCTTTAAATATTTACCTAAAACATCTTGAATAGCAGCAGGAGCTTGAGTAGCCGCCCACACTTCACATTTGTCTTTCTCAACAAACACTACACTTGCATTCGGCTCCATTGGAGAATGTGATAAATGCCCGCCTGTATATGTTGCCTTTAGTGTTTGGGATGCGTTAGCAAAAGCAGCTTTTAAATCACCACGTTCAGTAGCAATTTCAGCTGGGTTCTCAACATTTTTAACCAGTTGCTGCTTATAAGCAACGGTGTCATAAGTTACATTTTCACCTAAATCCCATTCAATTTTCACTTGTTTTAATGCTTGTTGGGCAGTCCAAGTATTATCTGCAACAACAGCTACACCACCTATTGAGCCAAAAGGTAGTGCTAGGGGATCAATAGCAATTACATCAATAACTCCTTTCATCGCTATCGCAGCAGTTTTATCGAAAGATTTAAGTTTTCCACCTAAGACAGGACAATGAGTGATTGCCGCATATTTAAGGCCTGGCATTTTTGTGTCAACACCATAAATTCTTTGACCTACAACAACCTGGCTTTGATCATGCCGCGGTAATGCCTTACCAATATAGTTATAGTCAGACTTTTGTTTTAATTGAGGTTTCTCAGGAATAGGCTGACTAGCAGCAAGACTCGCTAATTGGCCAAACGACAATTTTTTACCGGTAGCATTGTTATAGACAAAATGTTTTTTTGCTTCACACTCTTCTGATGAAATTCCCCACACTTTTGCTGCGGCGGCTACCAACATTATTTTAGCAGCGGCTCCAGCTTCTCGCATAGGTTCGAACATCACACGAATACTCGCAGAACCACCAGTGCCTTGTGGTCCATATTTTTCGTCTGCATCACCCTGTTCAACCGTAACACGACTCCAATCTGCTTCCATCTCATCAGCAACCGCAGCAGGTAAGGCAGTACTAATTCCTTGCCCCATTTCACAACGACCACAATAAAGTAATAAATCACCATTTTCTTGAAGATGGATGAAGGCGTTAGGATTAAATGCTGCTTTAGATTCCCCACCAAAAGCCATTGCTTTGGAAGGAATTGCAATACCAAGTACTAAACCACCTGTTGCAACACCTGAAGCTTTAATGAAGTTGCGTCGACTAACGTTTTCTATTTGACTACTCAATGTTTTGTCATTTCCTAGCTTATCAAGAATGCTCATTACGAAACCTCCTTGGCTAATTCAAATGCTGCTTCACCAATCGCTTTTTTAATCCGTTGATATGTACCACAACGACAAATATTACCTTGCATTGCATTATCAATTTCATCAGCTGAAGGGGTCGGGTTTGTTGCCAGAAAGCTAGCGGCATTCATTATTTGCCCTGCCTGACAATAACCACATTGTGGCACGTTATTATTTAGCCATGCTTTTTGTAGAGGGTGATCGCCTTCCTCTGATAAACCTTCAATGGTGGTAATAACTTTATCTGCAAGCATTCCAACAGGCGTGATACAAGCTCGAGTAGCTACGCCATCAACATGTACTGTACAAGCACCACACAAACCAGCTCCACAGCCAAATTTTGTTCCAGTTTTTTCTAATCGATCACGTAAAAACCACAATAACGGCATATCGTTGTCAACATCGATCGCGTATTGCTTACCATTTATAGTTATAGATTTGTCCATAGTAGCCACTTGTTTTGGTTGAAAAAATTAGCATTTTTATAGGTTAACATTCGCTAAACAATAGAATATAACAATACGATTGAACACCTAATTTTTAAGATAAACAACCCGTAATTTACATATTGTTACGATAATATTAAGTTCTAAAACAATTAATTAGTTATAGCACGCATGATTAGTTTTAGTAGTGAAAAATTAAATAAACTAGGGGATTATTTATTAATTCAAAAAATTAATTGCCTAGTGATCACAATAACTGTGTATTATAACGTGCCTGCATTTAACTTTAGGAATCAAGTGTGAAAAACATCAAAACTTTATGGATAATTTTTTGCTTTTCATTAATGAGTTTATTCAGTAAAGCTGATACTTTAAGTGAGTTTGAGACAACAGTTTCAAACTTAAAAGGTAAGGTTGTTTATGTGGATTTTTGGGCTTCATGGTGTGTACCTTGTCGAAAGTCGTTTCCTTGGATGAATGAGATTCAAATTAAATATGCTGATAAAAACTTCACCGTATTAAGTGTAAACCTCGATGCTCGACTTGAATTAGCTGAAAAATTTTTATTAGAAGTCCCCGCAGAATTCCCAATTTTTTATGACCCTAAAGGCAAAGTTGCAAAAGCATTTAAGTTAAAAGGAATGCCTAGTAGTTTTATCATCAATAAAAAGGGTGAGATCGTTAGTACCCATGTTGGGTTTACCGAAAAGAAAAAAGAAAAATATCAACAAGAAATTGAAAGTTTATTAGCAGAGTAAAGAACAAAACTCATATTTAAAATATGCAAAATGAAATATGAGTTATATCATCATAATTCAGTTTACTGAATAGCCAACAACTCTACTTCAAATATAAGTAACGAACCCGGTAAAATTTTACCCGCAGCGCTATTGCCATAACCTAGGTTAGCGGGGATAAAAAACTTAAACTTGTCTCCCACAACCATCAACTGAACTCCTTCAGTCCAGCCTTTAATGACTTGATTTAAACCAAAACTAATCGGCTCGCCTCTATCAACTGAACTATCAAAAGTTGATCCGTCTAATAATGTACCGTGGTAGTGTACTTTTACTTTAGAAGACGATGTAGGGTGCTCTGTTTCGTCTCCTTTTGTTAATACTTGATATTGCAGTCCTGAACTGGTTTCGAATACACCTTCAATAGATTTATTCGTTGCCAAAAATTGCTCACCTAAGCGAATATTTTCTATCGCAAGTTCTTTATTATTATTACTTCTTATAAAAAGAAATATCGCAATAACGATGATGATAACTACAAAAACCTTCATATTTTTTCCTATTTACTTACTATGTAATGACAAGTCTATCATTACAAATAAATCATTTAAAATGAAAAACTTAAAGAATAATTTATGGCACATAAAAAAAGCACTTCAATTGAAGTGCTTTTTATTCTTATTTCACTGAGAAGATTATGTATAAAATAACTATTTAAGTAATTTTAAAGCTTTTACACAGCGTCCAACATTTTGATGTCTTGCTTTTACTGTTTTAAGAACTTGTGGT
>JAGSHH010000112.1 GCA_023954655.1 Colwelliaceae bacterium | reverse complement strand
TTTTTTAATAGGTTCGAAAAATTGGCAACAAGTGTTGATTTTTACTCGTACAAAGCAAGGCGCTGACGCACTTGCTAAAGAAATGTGTAAAGACGGCATTAAAACACAATCTATACATGGTGATAAATCACAAGGAGCTCGAGAAAAAGCACTTGCAGAGTTTAAGGAAGGAAAAACTCGCACATTAGTTGCAACTGATGTTGCTGCACGTGGGATTGATATTCATGACTTAAATGTTGTGATCAATTATGAATTACCTTACGTTGCCGAAGATTACATTCATCGTATTGGTCGAACAGGTAGAGCTGGTAATAACGGATTAGCAATTTCTTTAATGGCACCGAGTGAAGAATGGTTGTTAAAGTCGGTAGAAGAAGTACTTGATACTCGTTTGCTGCAACAATGGTTGCCCGGTTACGAGCCCGATTTAACGAAAACTGAAGCGGTGATGAAAAAATTGAGTAAAGGAAAAGAAAAACAACGGGCTAGAAAAAAAGCCTTTGGTGAAAAGTCGTCTAAAACGGGAGCTAGAGGAAAGTATAAACAAGGGCGTCGTTAACTTGTTTTTCATTTTTAATGATTCATTATTGTAATGGCCAATTCATGATTATTTTTGCACCACCTTCAGCATTGTTTTCAACGATAAATTGTCCACCATGGTTGTGAATTATTTCAGCGCACAAAGATAAACCAATACCTGAACCCTGTTGTTTGGTCGTATAAAAAGGGGTTAATACGTTGTCTAAATTAGCAAAGCCTGGACCATTATCATTGACGATTATGAATTGTTGATCGTCTTGATAATAAGCATGAATACTAATTTTAACTTCTGATTGACTAATTGCTTGTTCGGCATTTTTTAACAGGTTTATAATTACTTGGGTTAACTGTGCTTGATCACCAAAACATTGCTCATTTCCTTGGAGGTTAATATGGCAAGTAGAGTTGTCAACCATTGCTTTTGCATCATCTAATAAATTAGCAAATGAAAACCAAGACATTTTAGCTTCAGGCAGCTGTGTTAACTGACTGTATTCACTAATGAATGTGAGTAATCGTTGGCTGCGTAGTTGAATTCGGGTTAATACTTTACGTGTTTGTTTTTCATCTAATTTTTTACCACTGAGCAAAGTATCAGCCATGGAGTACATAGGAGTTAAAGAATTACGTAGTTCATGGCTTAATACTCTAACAAGGTTTTGTTGGCTATTACTATGTTGCTTATTTAGCAAGGGAGATATATTTATCGCGGTAAATAACCATTGTTTGTCACTTTCAACATTGTTTGGATTGTAATTAATAGTCTGGCTTTGCCATTTATTATTAAATTTTTCATGAATTAATTGTTCATTCTCTAAGGAAAATCCAAGTGATTGCGCTGAGCTATTCAGTAACATTGGTTGCTGAATTTGTTGAGTCATTGCTGTATTTCGAAAAATTAAATGCATTTGATAATCAAACAAACAAACGGGTATTGGCCATGCATCTAATATATTACTGAGTACAAGATTCAAAGTTTGCTGCTGTGAGTTTTGATTTGAACGCTTTATGGCTAGTTGATGTATTTCTTTTTGTAAATGAAGTAACAAGTTTTCAGAGTGTTGTTTTTTAAAAGCAAGATTATACTCTCCTTCAGAAAGTACTTGTGTATAGGTAGTCAGCTGCCTAATAGTTTGTCGCCAAAAATCATAACAGCGCCATGCTATCCAAGTAAGAGGATAAAGTAGTACAAATAATAACGTACATATCGCTAGAATACTCCACTGAAGTTGCAGGGTAAGTGCTGCGGTAAGTGATATTAAGGTTAATACGGTTAATGTTAAACCAGTAATTAACCATTTTTCATGGCTCAAATAACTCTCTCATTACAGTTATTATTCATTAGAATATTGAATATTAAATTTATCTAATCGACGATATAAAGCATTGCGTGAGATATCAAGTAATTTTGCCGCTTCTATTACATTACCTTCAGTGACTTGTAATGCTTTTTCAATGAGTTTTTGTTCAGCTTTCTCAAGCGGTTGTAGAAATATTTCTGTTTGGCTTGTTGGTTGGATATCGATCAACAATACATCAGGTGATATCTCATTTATTGTTGTAAGTAAGACTGCTCGCTCTATGACATGGCTAAATTCTCGAATATTACCTGGCCAATTATGTTGACTAAGCTTGTTTAGAGCTTCTTTAGAGATTGTTATACCAACTTTATTATATTTACATTGGAAGATATTAATAAAATTATCAGCTAGTGCAGGAATATCGGCCTGCCTTTCTCTTAATGAAGGCATGGTAATTATTAATGTATTTAAACGATAAAGTAAGTCTTGACGAAAGGCACCATCTTTAACTTGTTGCGTCAAATCAGCATTTGTAGCGCTAATTAATCGAATATTGGCATGCTGTGTTTGGCTCGAACCTAATATCTCAAATTCCCCTGTTTCTAGGACCCTTAATAACTTAGGCTGTAAATTTAAAGGTAGCGTACCTATTTCATCTAAAAACAAACTGCCTTTTTCGGCTAATTGAAAACGGCCTACGCGGTTATGTTTAGCATCGGTAAATGCTCCTTTCTGATGACCGAACAATTCACTTTCAAATAAGTTATCTGGGATTGCTGCCATATTCACTGAGATAAAAGGTTGGTTATTGCGTTGTGAGAGTTGGTGAATACGATGTGCTAAAAATGATTTTCCGGTTCCGTTTTCTCCTAAAATTAATATATTAGCGTCTGTAGAAGCTACTTGTTGCACTAGATTTTCAATTACTTGCATTGCAGGAGATTGGCAAATCCATGATTGTGTGTCCTGAGTAGATGATTGTGGTGAAGATAATAATTGGCGATATCCTTGGTTTTCCTTATGTACCTTCGAAAAGCCCAATTGCTGCTTTATACTATTAAGCAACTTCTCTTTATTCCAAGGTTTTTCAAAGAAGTCTACGGCGCCAAGCTTTAATCCCTCCACGGCAAGTTCAATACTTCCCCAAGCAGTCATAAGTATAATTGGTATTTCAAGGCTTTTAAGTTGCTCAAGAATATCTAGGCCTTCTTGGCCACTTGTCGTATCTCGGCTGAAATTCATGTCCAATAATACAAGTTCTGGTTGCTGTCTTTGTGCTTGTATTAACGTTTCTTTTGCATTTTGAGCTTCAATGATTTGGTAACCATTTGAGGAAAGCAATAACTCAAGTGCTAAGCGAATATCGTCATCATCGTCAGCAATTAAAATTCTTTTGTTTTTTAATGTAGTCAACAGAAACCCTCAACAAATAGAAAAAAGTAAAACTGCAGGTTAATTAATTTTATAAATAACCTGCAAATATTTTACAGTAAATTAATCCTATACATAGTAAATTTAATTCATTTATTCTTCACGCAGCGCTTGCATAGGGTCAGCACTAATAACACGCCAAGCCGGAATAAAGACCGATAACATAACAATTAAGATTAATCCCATATCTAGGCCAGACATTGCCAACCAATTGAATGCAGGAAGCATATCGAATTTATTTTGTAGTTGTTCATAACCAAATACTGAAATAATAAAGCCTAAGCCTAAGCCAATGATTAACATCCATAAGGCATCTTTCAATATAAAGCCTACTAACTTTATTTGTTTAGCGCCTGTAGCCATACGTACAGCAAGCTCATATTTTCTGTGGTTTGTAGTCATTTGTGTTAATCCTGCCACGCCTATTGCAGCTAATAGCAACGTTAGTGCGGTCATCGTTAATACAATCCATAAACTTACTCGTTGGTTTAATGTTTGTTCTTGCCAAATATCATCAAATGATTGAATTCGGACATTAGAAAATCGAGGGTACTTCTGACTCAATTCATTGATAAAACTTTCATGATCAATTTCTTGTTCTGAAGGTACTTTAATCACAAAATTTATGCGTTGGTTTATCCCTAAATTAGCAAAGTAAGCTGCAGGAATTTGGATTAACTCTGTGCCTCCTGCACGTGATTGTGTCGTAGGTACAATGCCATTTATAATCACTGGATCTTGCTCGTCATCATTACTTAATTTAAGACTCTTACCAATAATCTCTTCAAGGGATAATTGCGGAAAGAGGCTTCTTGCCATGTTTTCATCAATTACCATTCTCGGCTCACTTTGCTCAATTTGTTCAGTTGTTAAGTTACTACCAGCTAAAAACTCTATCCCAAAAGCTTTAAAGTAATTGGGTGTTAAATGCCTAGATTGAAACATAATTTGATTGTCAGCATTATCTTCCGGAGTAAACATGCCGATATTGATATTATCCGAGAGAGCACCTTGCCCGGCAATAATCACATTACTACCATTAACTGTACTTTCAATAAATTGACTAACATCATCCTTAAGCTGTTTTAGCTCACTTTTGGGGTATTTATCGTAGTCGGTTAGTTCTTCTAACCAAGCTTCATCTTCTATTGATGCAGATACTTGATAAATGTTGTCAAAAGAATAACCTAAATCACGATAAACTGATTGATAGCTTTGCATTGCTAGCATAACCGAAGCTGTTAGTAGTAAAGAAGCTATGGCTAACTGAAAAACCATTAAAGCTCGTGAAATGTTTTGATTGCTTTGTGCTTGTACTCCTTTACCTGAGCTATTCAAATTATTACTCAATGCCTGCTTATCAATATCAACTAATGCAAAGTAACTGAAAATAATATTGAGTATAAACACAGTTATTAGTGCGATAGCCGTCACAGTTAAATCGATACTGATGCTATCTATCATTGGTAAATTGTCACCAGCAATTATTGGTAAACTTTTTATCGCCCAACCTGCAACTAATAAACCTGTAATCGCAGCAAGAAAGAAGCTAGAAAAATTTTCTAACATAACTAATAATTTAACTTTTAATAGACTTGCCCCTAAACTTATTTGAATAGAAAACTCTTTGGTTCTCCCTTGGTAATGAGCAATAAATAAATTAAGTAAATTTAATGTGGCCATTAAGAGTAAGCCTATTACCGCAAGAAATAACCCGGCTAACAATGTACCTGTGTCTCCCAGTATTTCACTTCTATAAGAGCTTATTGAATGGAGTATATTAGCTTTTTCAATGAACTTTATATAAAAAGGAGTGACTTCAGCAGATGAATATTTACGAATATATTGGATTAACCATTGATCAAGTTGCTCCTTACTAGGTGCTTTAATAGTTGTATTATGAGTTTTTAGTAATAAGCTTTCGATAGTGTTACTTATATTGAGCGTTTCGGGCTCTTTATGTAATTTATCTAAATTGATAATCTTCCAAGTTTGTTGCTGCAATATGGAGGTTTGACTATCAACAGCCATAAGGTCTTCGATAACTCCAGCAATTATGAAGTGTTGATTGTTTATGCTGATTTGCTTACCAAGTGCAGATTCTTTACCGGAAAAAGCGGTTTGCCATAATGAATTAGAGATCCATATATATTTTTCAGGATCGACCATTTTTACGTCATTACCGAGTAGCAACTTGGTACCTAATACATCTAAAATAGTATTAGAGGCGTTAAATCCAGATGTTGGATAGCTGATGTTATTAATCATTACTACTTGTTCTTCGGTATTAAGCCCCGCCCAAGTACCAAGATCACCAAATGTTTCCACAATTCCTGCTAATCGACGGAAATCCCAATAAGAAACCACCATTTCCTCAGACATTGCTAATCGATATGAAACTGTATTAATTTGAGATTCGTTAGTAACTCCTTGTAAAGGTTTGTAAAGTAAAGACGATGATATTGCCACCACTGATAAAACAGCTCCCAATGTTAAACCAAGAGTTAGAATTAATGGAATACTTAGACGAGGCAGAGAAAATATTCGCCCAATGCCTTGGTAAAAAGCTTTTTTGTATAAACTCATGCTACCCCCTTGATCGACTGTGGAATCATTTGTTCAGTGATAATTTTTCCATCAAGTAATTGGATTTGACGGTTAGCACAACGTGAATAACGACTATCGTGAGTCACCATGACGATAGTTGAGCCGTCATTGTTTAATTTCTCTAATAAAGCCATTACTTGGTCGCCATTTTTACTATCTAGGTTGCCCGTTGGTTCATCAACTAAAATCAAATCAGGCTTGCCAACTAATGCTCTAGCAATGGCAATTCGTTGTTGTTGACCACCAGATAGTTGATTAGGGCGGTAGTCTTGACGGTGAGCCATATCCACTTGCGCTAACACTTCTTCAACTCGTTGCTTGATTATTTTTGATTTAACCCCTCTATGCTCTAAAGGTAGTGCTACATTTTCAAAGACAGTTAGCGAGTCAATTAAGTTAAAAGATTGAAAAACATAACCTATGTGTTCGTTTCTAATTTGAGTACGTTGATCAACTTTTAGATTTGAAGTTTGGATTTCAGCAAGATGGTAATCACCCTCACTAGCGCTATCCATTAAGCCCATAATTGATAACAAGGTTGATTTTCCACAGCCTGAAGGACCTGTTATTGAAACAAACTCGCCTTGATTTATTTCAAGAGATATACCTTGAAGTGCATGCGTTTCAATTTGTTGGCCGTCGTAACGTTTATGGATGTTATTCATCGTAACTACATTTTTCATGGTTATTTCCTTGTCTTTTTATTGATGATTATATTTAGCATTAATGGGTTAATGTTATTTCAGAAAATTGCTTATATTGGCTTATGTCAGTACTTACTAATTCATCATCAAAGCTTAAGCCTGATGTAATCAGTAATTTTTCTTGACTTAGTTCACCAAAAGTCACTTCTCGTTGCTCGAGTAAATCATTTTGAGTGCGAACGAAAAGGGATTGTTTTGTTTGCGGACGTAAGCCTGTGGTTTGTGCAATGTAAAGAGCATCTTTCTTATGCTTAACAAAAACTTGAGCTGAAATTGATAACGAAGGACGAGCATTAGATGTTAGCTCACTATCAATTACTGCTTCAGCGAGTACCGAACCATTATTGACAATACTTTCAATACGAGAAATATGTGCTGATACCTTCCCTTTTTGAGTGTTGATAATAACAGGAGCATTAATATCGATTTGATCTGCTTGATGTTGAGGCAAACGTAATTTCGCTATTAATTCCTTGTTACTACCTACTTTGGCTAATGCATGACCTAATGAGACACTTTGTCCTAATTCAACTTCAAGGTTTTGTAATGACCCTGAAATACCGGATTTAACACTCATGTCGGATAACTGTTGTTGTAACAGCGCCACTTGAGAAAGCTGTTGATTAATTGTTATGTCACGTTGAGTTAATTGATGCCCTTGCATTTCTTTAAATTGTTGATATTTTTGTTTTTCGAAAGTAAGGCGTTTAGTTTGTTGCTTTACCGCTAACTTCGCTCGTTGTAATTCAATTTTTGAAGCAACGCCTAAACTTAGTAAATCTTCATTTACAGTTAGCTCTAGCTGAGCTTTCTCTATTTCAGCTTCAATATTGGCTATATTTCCCCGATAATTTAGGCGAGCATTTTGTTGCTCATATTTGAAAGCTTCTAGTTGAGCTTGTTGCTGGGCTAATAGTCCTTTTGCTTCATTTACTTCTTGTTCTAATTTAGGGTTAGAGAGTTTTAAAATAATCGTTTCAGGGGTAACCAACGTGCCAGGTCTTACTAGTATTTCTGATACTTTTCCCTGCGCTGGCGCAGTTAACAGACGCTCCCTTGCAGAGGCAAACTCACCATAGGCGTTGGTGTAAATGTCTAATGCACCACTTTCAACAGTTTGAAAATTTATTACTGAAGCAGATATAGATTTACTGCCTTTGCCTATAACTGAATAACTTGCATAACCAAGTAAAAGCAAAAAGGTAAAAAGCATAATCCACTTTTTCCATGGTTTTTGTTGATTAAGTTCAATTTTCATAATGAATAAACTTACTAATTAAATGAAATGGTTAGTTAATTAGTGGAAGTATTGTGCCAATATTTAAACTTGTTAAATATCAGTGGGTTAATTTATTTTTGTTCAGTGGGAATAGTAATATGTGTTCGATTATAAAAAATAAAAATCAAAACCGAACAAAGTGGGCAACAAAAAAAAGCCAGTGAATGTTCACTGGCTTTTTCAGTATTTGTCGATGTATAAACTCAAATAAGAGTTATGAATTTCTTATTTAAGGGTTAATAAATACGCGATGATGTTTTTGTAATCTTCAACAAAGTTTTTCTGATCGAGCTCGCTGGAATTTATCGCGTATTTTCCATTTACGATAAATGTAGGAACACTTTTAACATAGCGGCCTTGTGACATTTTATCTTGTATTTTTTTATTGCGCTTTGCTTGGCTAACAAGAGAGAAGCTCTTTATACCCTTATCAAATTTAACACCATCGCCACCTGCAGCAATAAATATTTTACGAACATCTGCTAAGCTAGTAACGATCTCACGCTTAGTTTGAATATAATTAAACACTTCAGCATTAAATTGCTTTGCAATGCCCATTTTTTCTGCGACAACTAAGCCTTTACTCAACATAAACTGAATTTCTGGTGAAGCAGCACCCATAAAGTCTACATGGGTTTTATTTAATTTGGTGCCCGCAGGTAAGCTCTTTTCAATATCACCAAGGTAAGCTTCAAATCCACGACAGGCAGGGCAATAATATGAAAAATACTCACGAACTTCAGGTTTGTTAGTGCCTTGTCCTGGGATCACTTGATAATGCTTGCCTTCTTCATAATTAGCAGCGTTTGCTAGAAGAGGCATTAAAGCAATGGTGAATAATGCAATAAAAAGTTTTTTCATAAATTAATACTCTTGTTGTAGTTCGATATAGATTCGATATTGAAATATGGCTTGATAATATCACCTTAATTTAATAAGTAACATTCTCTAGCGTGTTTATTATTGTCACAATAGACCTTAATAATAACTGAACAGTTCAAAGCAAATTGTAAAAAATTATTATCACGTCTTGTCGAGTCTGTTTAATTTATTTTAATCTGCTACATTGTTGTTGTTAAGAAAAATAAGGAAATGAAATGAGAAGTCATGAAATAGATTATGAAATTATTGGTCAAGCAATGCAGATGGTCGAAGTTGAACTTGATCATGGAGAAACAGTTATTGCCGAAGCAGGCGCGATGAATTACATGGAAGATGGTATTGATTTTGAAGCGAAAATGGGAGACGGATCCAAAGTTGACCAAGGGTTTATGGGCAAGTTGTTTTCTGCGGGTAAACGTATGATTACTGGTGAGTCTGTTTTTATGACTCACTTTACGAGTCAAGAACATGGAAAAAGAAAGGTGGCTTTTGCAGCGCCATTTCCTGGTTCTATCATCCCTATAAATTTAGCTGAAATGGGTGGTAGTATTACCTGCCAAAAAGATTCTTTTCTATGTGCTGCATTAGGAACAAAAGTTGATATCGCTTTTAACAAACGCCTTGGTAGCGGTTTTTTTGGTGGGGAAGGCTTTATTCTTCAACATTTATCCGGTGATGGAATGGCATTTGTGCATGCTGGCGGCACTGTAATCGAAAAACAACTTAATGGAGAAACACTAAGGTTAGACACTGGGTGTTTAGTGGCGTTTAGTGATGGTATTGATTACAGCATTGAAATGACGAAAGGGCTAAAAAGTATGTTTTTTGGTGGAGAAGGTTTATTTATGGCAACGTTAAGTGGTCATGGAAAAGTATGGATACAAAGTCTGCCATTTTCTCGTTTAGCAGATCGTATAATTCAACATGCACCCAAACTAGGCGGTAGCGGACAGGGAGAATAAGTGTCTTTTAATCAGCTAAATGACTCGAAATATATATTTTGAGCCATTTAGCAGTGTTACTCAATCAATTCTAAAGTGTCAAAAACATCAGCGGTTATATAACCCAAATTTTTATTACCATTGACTGCGGTAATGGGGGTTGAACCTATAAAATGTTCACGTTCTTTGCTACCGTCATTATCACAATAGGCGAGCATGAAACCAAGCTTCTTACCTTTGAACAATTTAACGGGTCTTCCTGTGAATTCTTTTTTATTCTTTTTAGTTTGATAGGTAAAATCATCAGCATATACATCAATGGCCATCTCCCATGTAACGGCATGCGGCACATCTTTATTTCTTAGCCATTTGTTTTGAATATGGTCATTGAGTGTTAAAAAATCAGGCGAACCATCTGCATTCTTATAACCAATATCAACAGATTGATTATCTAAAGCGACATGATAAGCAAAAGCATTAAAGTTAAATTGATGATTCCCGCCAGAGCCATCTTCATCAATGAAGACTTCAATACAATCGTCATCCCAATAAAAATGTAGTGGGTCGGCATGTTGATCAAATAGTATGTCGTCGGTGAATTCTACTAAGAGATAAAGCTTGTTTTCGTCCCAAATTATTTTAAAACGTCCAGAAAAATCTTCAGGGTTTAGAGACTCTCCTAAAATAAGTTCATTCAAAGGCTGCCATTGAGCCAACGCCCAACCTTTATCTGTAGATTTTCCATCTATAATTGGAGCAACATTCGTTTTTGGAGCGGTCATTGCTAAAGTATTAGTTATATTTAATGTAAAAAATAATGATGTGATTAAAACTAAAACATTCATGCTAATTTTCTCTTTTTTTTAAAAAAGTAACAGACTGATTAATTATACTTTTAACCGATTGATTAATATCTATTAATTTAATGTTTTCGTGGTTATTTATTGTAGGTAATTCAAGTGCACCAAATTGACTATTAAGTAATTTTTCTGGAAAAAAATGTCCTGCTCTATTGTTTAGCCGTTGGGCAATAACTGCTTTGTCACCATAAAGAAAAATACCACTTAATAATGTATCTAAAGTTTGAAATCTATGTCTTTGTTCTTTTTTTAAACCGGAATAAGCAAGAATAAAATTTGTA
>JAGSHH010000036.1 GCA_023954655.1 Colwelliaceae bacterium | reverse complement strand
CTGGATTGCCAAAAAAATTGTTTCTGCTGTCCAAAAATCTCAAATTGCACCTGGGACATTATCACTTGATGATATGAAAACTTATCAACCTGTTGAACGAGAGGCTGTTTGTGGTCCATATCGTTTTTATAAAGTGTGTGGTATGGCACCTCCAAGCTCCGGTGGTATTGCTGTAATTCAAATAATGGCACAATTAGAGCGATTTAAGTTACATCAAAGGGAACTTGAAGATGTACAAACCTCACATTTGTATACTCAAAGCTCTCGTTTAGCTTTTGCTGACAGAGATAGATATATAGCAGACAGTGACTTTGTTAATGTGCCAACGTCAGGTTTATTAGATAAAGATTACTTAAATGAGCGTTCAAAGCTCATTAATATGCATCAGGATATGGGTAAAGCTGAGGCTGGCAATCCTGCAGGAAGTGATGTATTAGCTGATGATAGTGCTATGGAATTACCATCAACGAGCCATATTTCTATTGTAGATGATCAGGGTAATGCTGTTTCAATGACAACGAGTGTAGAAATGGCATTTGGTTCATCGGTAATGGTTGAAGGTTTTATATTAAATAACCAATTAACTGACTTTTCACTCGCGCCAAAAGTGAATGGTAAACTCGTTGCCAATAGATTAGAACCGTTTAAGAGACCTCGAAGCTCGATGGCACCAATGATGGTTTTTGAAGGTGAAAAGCTTAAACTTGTAGTAGGCTCCCCTGGTGGAAGCCGTATTATTAATTATGTTGCTCAAACAATATTAGCAATGCTTGACTGGCACTTAGATCCACAAGAAGCGATAAATTTACCAAAAATCACCAATAGAAATAAAGTAACGACACTAGAAAAGGGCACTTCTATTATTGAGTTAAAATCTGGTCTAGAAGCTAAAGGTCATAATGTTATTGTTAGAGATTTAAATAGTGGTATTCATGCGATTGAGGTTACTCGTACCGGAGGACTTATTGGCGGAGCAGATCCTCGTCGTGAAGGAAAAGTTATGGGACAATAAGTATCCTGAACATCTTATTGATATAAAAAACGACCTTTAAAGGTCGTTTTTTATTTTGAAATATATATTAAAAAGGGTCTTTTAATATTTTATCGATAACCCATTTATCGTCTAATTGAACTAATGAAAGGCGTTTTACATCTTTAAATTTATCATCTTGATAAACACCGTCAAAATAAACGGTTATCACTGCTTTGTTTTTAAATTGTTCGCGTACTTTTACACCAGTATCATCCGGGCTTATTTCAACTTTATCATAAGACATATTGAAAAGATGTCTCGCAACAGCTTGTGGTGATTTATAATGAATAAGGATCCTCGCTAATTTAGGCGAACATACTGATGCTGCTTTTTTGATATCTTTTTCATTATATAAAGCATTAAAAAATGCAACGGTAACTAATTCTGGATTGTCCAACTCACTGATAGGATCTTCTTCTTGACTACAACCTGAAATGGCAATAAGTAAGATAAGTACTGAGAGTTTAAGGTATTTATACATATTTCTAGCTTTCTAGTCCGTTAATTTCAATATCATACATTACTTTAAAGCTTAAGTTCTACGGCTTTATTACGGTAAATAGCAGAAAATGATTTTTGTAAGTTAGGCTGGAGATTTATGTTTGATCAAAAAAGGCGCTAAGTGCGCCTTTATTAATATTGCCATTTTAAGGATAGTTTGGCAGAAATAATGCTAAGTCGTTCTTATTGAACAAGTTCTTTGTCTGAGAAAGTATCAGTAAATAAAGCACTTGATAAGTAACGCTCAGCAGAACTAGGTAAAATAACAACAATATTTTTACCTTCATTTTCAGGTTTTTCTGCTAATCTCTTTGCTGCAACAACTGCAGCGCCAGAAGAAATACCCGCTAAAATCCCTTCTTCTGTCATTAATTGGTGTGCCATTGCCATAGCTTCATCATTAGAAACTTGTTCTACAGCGTCAATAACATCAAGATCTAAATTTCCTGGAATAAAACCAGCACCAATACCTTGTATTTTATGAGGTCCTGGCTTTAATTCTTCTCCAGCTAGCTTTTGAGTGATCACCGGCGAATCAACAGGCTCAACAGCAACAGAAGTAATATTTTTACCTGCTACATTTTTAATATAACGGCTAACACCAGTTATAGTTCCACCAGTACCTACGCCAGCAACAAAAATGTCGATGTTACCATCAGTGTCTTCCCAAATTTCAGGACCAGTAGTTTTTTCATGAATTTCTGGGTTAGCAGGATTATCAAATTGGCCAAGTAATACAATATTGTCAGGATCAGAATCTTTAATTTCTTGTGCTTTTGCAATAGCACCACCCATCCCTTTAGCGCCATCAGTTAATTCTAATTTAGCTCCTAAAGCAGAAAGTAATTTTCTTCTCTCTAAACTCATTGTAGCAGGCATAGTTAGTGTTATTTTGTAACCTCTAGCAGCCGCAACAAATGCTAAGGCAATCCCTGTATTTCCGCTTGTTGGTTCAACTATTTCTTTACCAGCAGTTAATTCGCCACGTTTTTCTGCATCCCAAATCATATTTGCACCGATACGACACTTCACACTAAAGCTAGGGTTTCTTGATTCTACTTTAGCAAAAACATTGCCACCGGTTACACGATTAAGTTTTACAAGTGGTGTTTTACCGATTGCGGTTGAGTTGTCTTCAAATATATTGGTCATTTGCAATTCCTTTGGTACATTAATTATTAGAATATGTATGAAATTTAATTCATTATCATCATATATTAACGAGTAATATTAGCTGTTATTTCTGTAAAAAGAAGTGACGATTAGTTATATCTTATATTCTTAAATGGAATAAGGATATGTAGTGAAGTAATTGTTTATTACAATAATGACAATGCAGATCTAAACATAAATTTTAAATATATCAAATTAGTCAACAGGTTAAGCTATGTCTTTACAAAAAAACACATCATCAGAACCTCATTTAACAAACATGTTATCTGAGGAAGAGACTAAGAAAATATTAACCCCATTTGCTTTTGAAATAGATAAATCTTTGTTTGGGTTACCGCTGGCTGTTCCTTGGAAGCGTGGAGTAGCGTTAATGGTCGATTTTTTCTTCATTTTTTTATTGGTTGATATGCCTGGTGAGCTACTCGCGTTTGTAGTTGCGATAACATTTTTTATGATTGGTAGTAAAAAGCGCGCGGAAAAAATGGGAAAAAAAAGAGGTTTACGTAAACTATTTTTACGTATTTTAGGTACCTTAATTTTGTTTATTGTTTTGATTACAACTATTCCTGATTTAATTGATAATTTTTCATTTAATGCTGTATTTTCACAAAATGATCAATCATCGATAGTCGCTAAGGAAGATATCGATAGTAATTCGTCACTTGATACAAAAGAAGTAAATGAGGATTCAAATACGGCATTTTCCGAAGGTGTTGAATGGGGAAAAGGGGTTATAGATGATTTAGGATTGAGTTTTGGTTGGGCAGCTTTTTATTTTACTATTTTTACAGCTTTATGGAATGGGCAAACACCAGGTAAAAAAACTTTAAAGATAAAAGTTATTCAATTAGATGGTACACCACTTTCAATTTCGGATAGTTTTGGCCGATATGGAGGGTATGCCGCAGGCTTAGCTACCGGATTTCTTGGTTTTTTACAGATCTATTGGGACCCAAATCGACAAGCTATACATGATAAAATATCATCAACTATCGTTATAGATATGAAAAAGCATTAATTATATTTTTTAGAACAGAAAGCAAATTTCTGTTCTACATAACTACATTGATTATGGCATCCAAGCGTAACTGATTTTAGTAAAAAATGTACGCTGGTCTCTTTCTAAATTATTGAGATAATCATCTTGATAACTATTATCTGAATATCCTAAATAAAAGACAGTTTGAGGGTTAAGTTTATAGGCATAAATAAGTTGGCTAGATAAATTTTTATTTTTTTGAGAAACGTTTATAAATGGGTTGTTATCAGGATTTCTTTCAATATCACTGTAAACTAAGTTTAACTTCAAATAACTATGAACATCAAATTGATAAGAAATTCTTAACTCAGTTAAATCTGCTTGATAAACATTATTGTTGCTAGGATCAAATTCATTGTCTGCATCCAATTCACTATGAGTGAAATAAACTTCAGCTTCTAAATGACGAGTAAAGTTATAAGACACTTTAGAATAAAGCTCTTTAAAATCACCTAAACGATTATTACGATAGTCAATTTTATCACCAATAATAATTTCTGCTTCTAAAAATAACTGAGCTGTTGGTTGAATACCAGCATAAAAAGTTGCTGATTTTTCAGTGAACCGTGTTGTATTACCATCAATAGCTAAATTTGATTCATCATGTCGTAAACCTACTTTATCTGCATAAGTGAACATAGCATCAAACGTAGATTGCATCGGGCCATCAATGGTAAAGCTGGTTGCTAATGTTTTATCTAAAAGCTCACCTTTTTCATTATGTTTTACTTGCCAAAGGCCGGACACTTTAGCTTCTTGCCAAATAGTGTCTTCTTCACCATAAAATAATCGGTCTAGTAAAACTTTATTTGATTGATAATCAGCTCTTGGCATGTAGCCTAAATCAGCACGAAATTTTTTCCCTATATTTTGATGTTCAGCAGTAACATTCCAATACTCTGAATTATGCTCATATGTTGCCTTAAAAGCTTGATCAGAAATCTCATCGTCAAACTTTGTACGGTGTACTTGCTCTGAGAATTGACAGTTACCAAAAACACATTCAACGTCCTTCGCTTTATCACAGTCGCTATTATCGTCACCGTAACAGAAGCTTTGATACAAATCGTGAGGATATTCAGTGTTTGATGTGAGTAATTGACCTGATACTGTATTTGAATCATCAAGGCGGTATTTACTATCTATACCCATAACATAGTTATGATAATCATCAGCAGTTCTTAACGTGCTTATTGCTCCTAATGATAAGTTGTCAGTAAAGTCATAACGATATTTAAAAGCTGCAGAATAGCTTTCTCTATTTAACGTAGCTAGATCAGAGCCGGTATTTCCAGGCACGAAAAAGTTTGTTTGAGTATCATTTGTTATAAATATTCCATAACTATGAGACTGTTCTGTACCTGTTAGCTTCGCACCAAAATCAGGGTCAGCAATGTTACGTGTGTAAACCAAGTCATAATCACTCGAAAAATAATCAGTATTTTCTAAAAAGAAAGGGCGCTTTTCTTCATAGAATAAAGAGTAAGTTTCATTAATGCTCAGTTGGCCTGAATCAACTTCAACAGTTGAAAAGTCTGGGTTCAATGTAACGTTTAGTAAAGTATTAGCATTTATTCCCCAACGAACATCAATACCAGCATCAACATCGTTATCGCTGTGCCAATTTTCATCTGAGTTGTAAATGTCTCTAGTTTCATTTTTATTGGCAACAAGAGCAGGCGTTACCATTAAGTTCTTACCTGTTTTGGCGTTTTCAAACCCTTTTATTTCAGGGTATTGGCATAACCAACAATCATTATTTCTGTCCAATGGTATATGTGATATGCGCAATCGAGTATCTCTGGGATATGAACGGATTAATTCAAAGGCCCATGTTTTGATATTGTTATTATCTTCAAAGTTTAAAATACGGTAAGGAATAGCTATTTCAACTTGGTAGCCGTTGGGAGTGATTTTTCCGTAAGAATCCCAAATACCATTCCAAGAATCATTAGCTGTGCCTGTCATTTCATTTTTAATGCTATCAAGTTGCACGCCAAATGGGTTGACAAAAAATTCATAATTTAATCGACGGTTGTTGTAAGTATCAAATTTAATACCGACAATATCATCACCCCAACGTGTATCTCTATCGCCGAGAAATGCTTGGATTTTTTCTGGATTCGGATCTTGAGCGATAAAACTAACGTAGATATATTCGCCATTCTCTATGACTTTTGCCGTCGTTTTTACTGGACTTTGTTTGTTGTTCCATGGGTAGTTTACGATGTTTAAATCAAATGATTTGGCGTGTTGCCATATTTCATCATTCAACTCTCCATCCACTTTCACTGAAAGATTAGAGTGAGGCATATCAAACGATTTATTATTTATTTTTTCACCAAAAGCTTGTTGAGAGCTATAAACGAATAGGGCGGTAAGATAAAAAAATAAATAGCAGTAACGACATAAAAACTGCATTAAGAACACTCCAATTTTATTATTATTATTTTGTTTTTAGAACAATACATCCTTTGAAATGAATTTTTACAAAAATACTTAATGAATACAATTAAATATTACTAAAACCTTAAATAAAAAAACCGCATAAAAATGCGGCTTTTGTATTTAAAATTATTATTACTTCATCCAAGCATAACTAATTTTCATAAACATACTACGTTGATTTTGTTCTAAATCACTAAAATTTTCTTCTGCATCATGATTGTCAGAATACCCTAAATAGAAAACTGTTTGAGGGTTTATTTTATAAGCATATAGCAATTCTATAGAAAAGTTTTTACTATGTTTATTAATGTCTTCTGGAGATTGATATAAATAATTAAATGGGTTTCTGGTGGTGTTGTTATACACTGTAGTTAAACGCAAAAAGCTTTTAACACTAAATTGATAAGTGGCTCTAACATCCGTTAATCTAGCTGTAAATAAGTTTGCATTATCAGCGTCTAATTGGTTAAAGACTTGTTTGAATCGTATTTCTAAGTGCTTATTTACATTCCAGTTAATAGAACCTCTCATTTGTTTAGTGGTTCCCAATCGATTATTACTATAATCAATAGCATCGCCATATTCGATGTTGCTGTGTAAATTTAAACCAAGTAAAGGTTTTATATTTGCTGAAATAAAAAATCTATTTTCAGTAAATAAGGTAGTATTACCGTCAATTTTTAAAGAACTGTTATCAAGTCGACTACCTACTTTATCTCTATGGGTAACTCCTAAATGAATGCGCGAGCCGTATTTAGCATGTACTTGAGCACTGAAATTAAATCTTTCTTCGATAAATTCATTATCGTCATTTTGAGTTTTATTCCAACGAGAGGATAACTTAAATTGTGTCCACCAATTTCCTTGTTCCGCATACCATTTTCTATCTGCACTCAAGGACATATTACTGTTATCAATACGTGATATAAAACCTAAATCAGCACGAAAACCTGCATTTTGTTTATTATAGTTTGCACGATAAGACCAATCTTTATCATTATGATAATAGCCAACTTTAAAAGCGTTGCCGCTAAAGGGACCATCTTGCATTGTTCTGAGGACATTTTCATTGTAATTGCAGTTGCTAAATTCACATTGCACATCTTCAGGGTTTAAACATTCTTCAGGATTTTCAGCTTCACAAAATTGTTCAAATAAATCTACTGGATATTCGGTACTTGAATATAGCGATTGAAATTTAAAAACGTCGAAAGTAGATAACCTAAAACGAGCATCAATACCGTGAACTGAGTTATCGTAATCATCAGCTGTTCGTAAAGTACTTATCCAGCCTAATGTAATGTCTGAATTATAATTATAACGATAACGTAGTGCTGTTGCCTGTGATTCACCTTCTATTTCAGCAATTGATGACGACCTATTTCCAGGTATTAAAATATTGGTACTCTCATCATCAGTAAAGAATAAACCAAACGAATGCTCACCTTTTCGTCCAGTTAATTTAGCTCCATAATTTGGGGCGTTAATGTTACGGGTATAAATAAGATTATAATTAGAATCAAAATAATCGGCGTTATCTAAAAAGAAAGGTCTTTTCTCTTGAAAATGCAGGGCGAAATTATTATTAATATTTAATTGCGCATTATCAGTTTCAACCGTTGAAAAATCAGGGTTGATGGTTGCATTTAATAATAAGTCAGGTGTTATTCCCCAACGAACATCAAGGCTAACATCTGTATTATCGTTATCTTCCCAGTCACCATCATCATTTTTTGCTTCACTTACACCTGTCACAAGTGAGGGAGTAACCGTTAAGTTGTCACCTTGTTTTGCTCCTTTAAAGCCATAGACAGTTTCTAATTGGCAAAGCTCACAACTATTGTTCCGTTCTAGGCGGATATTGGAAATACGCAAACGCTCATCTCTTGGGTACATCCGTAATAATTCTATTCCCCAATCTTGAATAGACTCTTTTTCTTTAAAATTAAGCATTCGCAGTGGCAGTGCCATTTCAACGATAAAACCATTTTCATTAATAGAACCAGCACTGTCCCAAATACCATCCCATGAATCACTTTCTTTTTTAGTGATCTCACTTTCTATTCCATCTATTTGTGAACCTAAAGGGTTCACCATAAAACGATAAGCTGTACGTTGGTCATTATAAGTATCAATTTTCACACCAACGATATCGTCACCCCATGATTTATCTCTATCTCGTAAAAAACCTCTAATTTTGCTTGGTTCAGGATCATGGGCAATAAAAGCTAAATAAAACACTTCGCCATCTTCCATTAATAATGCTTCGGTATGAATAGGGCTAGGGGTATTGTCATATGGGCGGGTAACGTTGTTAATTAATACTCGTTTGGCTTTTTTCCATTGAGGTTCATCAAGTTGAGCATTTACAGAAATAGTGCCCGTTACTTTTGGAATAGTGATTTTATCTTCCTGCTTATCATTAGCATAACTTATTGAAATTGATAAAGAGGCATAAAAAACTATTGCCAAAAGAAAGCGAGTTATAACAAAAAACATTGATGTTCCGATAATTGGTCTGATGAGCGAGGTGGTATTCATTTTAAAAAAGTTAACCTTTGTGTCAAAGGATTATCGATGATTAACCTTTTTATCACGTTTAATGGTATGCAGTAATTATCATTATATATATTTTGCAAACTACTGGTTATTAAGATGTTAATATTTTTAAATTGTATTTATTGGTCGAAACTTATAGTTAACTGCTGCATAATCTTCTTAAGGTTATAAAGTTATTATTATTATGTTTATTTCAATTTTAAATTTATTAGCATTACTCTGCTTTTTAATATGCTGGATTGGTTATACCGTTTTTGCTAAAAGAAAAGCGAAAGATACTAACTGTATTGCTAAGTGTTTACATCAGCATAGAATTCATTGGATGCATGAAGTTATAACTAGAGATATCAGAGTGGGTGAAGCAGCATTATTAGCAAACTTAGAACGTAATATTGCTTTTTTTGCATCATCAACTTTGCTTGTTTTAGCGGGTGTTTTGACTTTGTTTGCTCAAGTTGAAAAGTTAGAAGCTGTGATCTTATCAATTCCCTATGCAGAACTACCTTCTCATTCAATCATACAATTAAAGCTTGGCTTGCTTGCTTTTATTTTTGTTTTATCTTTTTTTCAATTTACTTGGTCAATGCGACAATATGGTTTTTTGAATGTCATGATTGGGGCTGCGCCAATTGATGAATCTGGTACCAATGAGAACTTACGACGTTATGCTAAGCAAATGGCGGTAGTACAAGATCAAGCGGCTCATTCATATAATTATGGTTTACGTTCATATTATTTTTCAATGGCTGTTATTTGTTGGTTTTTTCATCCTGCTTTATTTATTTTTGCCAGCTTGTTTGTAGTTTACACTTTGTTTATTCGTGAATTTAGGTCAAAGGCAGTCAAAGCAATTAATGCGGGGCAAGAATTTTTAGATATTGAGCGTGAAAAAAGATTTCCTACATATGATCACCAATCAAAAAACAAAGCATAAGTATGCAAGGTATTCAACATCAGATTTTGATAAATTTGATTGTTTAAAAGTGTCTAAAATCATCTATCTTGTCTTAATTTTTGTTTTAAGAGGGTACTTGGTTTGGTTAATGTCAGTGAGTAATTTAAAAGATAAAGTTGGCGTTATACAATGGGTTTACCCAGAACCAAGTCTTTTTTATTTAAGCATAGTTTCCGGAAGTATAGGGCTTTATGTTTTATTGATATTAAGTTTACGAAGACCTGATGCGAAAACTTGGGTTAAAACCAGCTGGAGAAATATAAGAACTATATTGTTATGTTCATTAATCTTTGACTTGTTAATTAATATTGCTGGATATTTTTATTGGCAACTACAGTAATCAGTTTGGATTTTTTTGAATTTTTTAACAGTCTTAAGCTTTTGCCTATTTTTATACGGTAGTAAACGTGTAAAAATTAACATTAATGAATTTCCTGAAAAAGTCCCTGAATAGCCAATGTTGGCTTACTTTAAATTAAAGAGATAGATTATATTTTGACGATAGAAGAAAAAAAAGAAGAACGATTAATCATTCTTGATACAGAAACAACGGGGATTAACCCAAGAGAAGGTCATCGTATTGTAGAGATTGGTTGCGTAGAAATGATTAATCGTCAGTTAACTGGGCGTACTTATCATGTCTACATAAAGCCTATGCAACATGGTCAGCAAATGATTATGGAGCAAGAGGTTATCAACATACATGGTTTAACAGATGACTTTCTTAGTGACAAACCTCAGTTTAATCAAATAGCGCAGGACTTTATAGACTTTATCGAGGGGGCTGAGCTTATTATTCATAATGCTAAGTTTGATGTTGGCTTTATGGATCATGAATTTGCATTGTCTAAACGTGGTCTTCCTATGACTCATGATATCTGTACAGTAACAGATACTTTAAAAGTATCGAAAGATGAGTTTGGCTCACCCAAAACCCTTGATTTTTTAGCAAGGCATTTCAGAGTAGATAAATTAGTTGACCGAACCTATCACGGAGCATTAATTGATGCCCAGTTATTAGGCTTTGTTTACATTGAAATGACGCGTAAGCAGTCAGCTTTAAACTTGACAGTAGGTGACGGTTCATCTGATGGTAAAGATGTAAATGCAATCAGGCGTTTATCATCAGAACGTCAAAAATTAAAGGTTATCCATGCAACTGCCGATGAAGTAACAGAACATAATAAAAGATTAGCAATTGTCGCTGAAAAAGGGAGCGAGCCAATATGGAAAAATTGAGTTGGTTTAAACTATGGGGATTGGTAAGTATTACCTTTCTACCAAGTTTACTATTTGCACAAGATAAAATGCCAGAGGTTAAATATTATGAGCAAGATGATATAACAAACCAAATCCCATATTTTGATAATCGCTTCCATATTGATGCACAATTAGATGAAATCACCTTACTTTTTTATCGAAAGAGTGGCACACCTCCAATTATTCTTGTACGCCCTGATGGTAGTAAATTAAAAGTTAATAGTTTTCCTAAAGATAAAGTTGAATGGTTTGATGATCGTACGTTCGATCTAATTACCATAAAAACTCCTATGCCTGGACCATGGCAAGCGGTTGGTGATATTTTACCAAAAAGTAAAATCATGCTGGTATCAGATATTACCCTTAAAGTTGATCCTATCAATGAAATTGTTCTTTCAGGAGAAACATTAAAAATAAAAGGGCAAATCTTTAATAGTGAAAGTCTGGTTGATGACCCGTTATTTAATGATGTTATAAAATTGGAAGTTGATTTTTTTAGTACTAACAATACTAGTTATGATAATTTTGGTGCTCAACCTATTGAAATGGGATCTTTCAGGGACGATGGCTATGATTTAGATGAATATGCACAAGATGGAATTTTTACAGCTGAATTTACCTTAGACTTCTCTCCTGGAGAATGGGTGCCCATTTATAAAGTTATTATGCCAATGGGCACTAGAGAGTTAAGACAAAAACCTATAGTTCTTCAACCTAACCCTGCAACTATTGTCGTTGAAACTACAGATGACCCTCTAGATTTTCATAACGTGACGATAAATATTGATGAAACTTATGTAGATCCTGATAGCTTAATTTTTCAAGGAAAAATAACTTTTCCAGATAAACAAACAGAGCCTTTTGCTATTATGGAAGGAAGTGGAAACTCAAGGATAAAAAAGGTTGGTTATACAGAGTCGGGTATACACCGCATTCATTTAAAGGCTTTTGGCAAAACGAAAAATGGTCGAGAATTTCGTCTAGTGGTTCCTGACTTCTCCTTTAATGTAGATAGGAGAGATGGTCCTCTTGTACCAACAATGAAAGAAGATATAAACCCAGCAGAGAAAGAAGCAGAAGAATTAGCAAATAAAATAGCACAAGAAAAAGCACAACTTGAAATGGAGATAGCACAAGCTCAAGCTGATAAAGAGGCTGAACAACAACAAAACTTGATTATCATTGGAATATCGAATGCAGTGATCATTTTAATCGCCGTGATTGGTTTTGTTGTTTGGAAAAAAAGAAAAACCAAAAAATAAAATTGTGATAAAAAGTGGCAGATTTGCTGTGTTTTTCAACTTATTGTTCAGCATTTGCTCATATAGCTAAATGAATATAAAAAAGTGGTTGACGCATTCGATTCTTAACCGTATTATTCCCGCCGCATTCAACGACTTGTTGTTGAAAGCAGCGATTAAATGCGGAGTGGTAGTTCAGTTGGTTAGAATACCGGCCTGTCACGCCGGGGGTCGCGGGTTCGAGTCCCGTCCACTCCGCCACTATTTCAAACGTATTGAGTAGCGTTAAGCTCAAAAAGAAAAATATCGCGGAGTGGTAGTTCAGTTGGTTATCTTTTAATTAGCGAAGCGGCCTGTCACGCTAGATGTGTTTTTCGCGGGTTTGAGTCCCGTCAATAAAACTCAGAAAGAAAAATATCGCGGAGTGGTAGTTCAGTTGGTTAGAATACCGGCCTGTCACGCCGGGGGTCGCGGGTTCGAGTCCCGTCCACTCCGCCACATTTTTCACCATCAATGATTACTATCTTTTCAAACCCTCTATCTTTAATGCTTTTCGTACTCATTATTTTAAATTAACTATTCCTGTTGAGCTAATGCAATTAATTCACTTCGAGTATTGATACCTAATTTTAAATAAATCCTATATAAATGATTAGAAACAGTCGATGGTGAAAGTGCTAATTCTTTTGCTATTTGTTTAAATGTTTTGCCATGACAAACACCTGCAATAACTTCTTTTTCTCTTGATGTTAATTTATCAAACTGATTGATAACCCTTAGTGACACCTTATAAAGTTCACCAACTTTGTTTACAGTAAAGTGTAAATTACCTTGAATGAAAGTCGCCTTATCTGTGAAAGCATCTATAGGAAATTTTTGATGAGAACCTTCAGAAATGTGTTCATCTAATACATCCAGAAAACGTTGAGTAACACAATGATAAATGCCTTTTGCATCACATAGTGCACTTATATTCTCTTTTTCAGCTTTATTTTCTTGTTTTGATACCTCTGATAATTGGCGATGTGCGAAACAACTCATTAAATGATAAAGCAAACGGCTTTGTAACTTTTGCTCATGAGTGGTAAAGGCTTGTTCGCGGTCGTATCGGTATAATGTCAATAAAGTAAAAATGCCACTTCTTTCATCAAGGTTTATTGAACTTAATATTCTTTCAATTCCATGTGGTTTGAAACATTTATAATAAATATCAGATTGATAAAACTGGTCATCACTGATTACATCACTCATGTTAATTGCCGAGCCTTGTTGTTGAGTGATTTGCTCAAATATTGGGTTAATTGGTAAATATTGAAGGAGTTTATTAAATATATCTTCTGACACATCTAAAGTGATCTGAGTATGAAAATTCTGAGTTGAAATATGACCAGTTCCCCATATAGCTCCATCAAAGGAAATTACTTGGCGTAATAAATCTAATGCCCAAGTTGGAAATTCTTCTAAAGATATACTCAACGACTCTCGGTAAAGTTGACTTATAAATTTTTCAGCTTCTAATTTTTTTAATAAAATTTCAGTCATTAGGTAATTTTTACTATAGTCAAAATAGTTTATTTAAAAGAATATAAAGATAATTTAATGCTAACAGGTGGTTAGTTGATGGAACAAGAAAAAAATTTATCATGTGATACTGTAATAGCTGGTGGAGGTATTGCAGGGCTCGTCTCAGCGTTAGAGCTATTACAAAATGGCCAACAAGTTATTATTATTGATCGTGATACGCCTGAACGCTTAGGTGGCTTAGCTCGTTGGGCTTTTGGCGGCATGGCATTATCTGAAACTCCTCAACAAAAGCGAATGAAAATACCAGACTCACCACAAAAGTTATTGAATGATTGGCATAGTTTTGCTGAATTCTCAGACAAAGATATTTGGCCTAAAGCTTGGGCAAAAGAATATTCTGAGCATAATTTTGGAAAAGTATACCAATGGTTAAAATCTATTGGGCTCACTTTTCTTCCTGCTGTTAACTGGGTGGAAAGAGGACTATATGCTGCAGGTAATTCTCTTCCAAGATATCATGTATTATGGGGGACAGGTTGGGAACTTACAGAGACAGTTATAAAGTTATTATCTCCATTCATTGGTAGTGGTAAGCTTAAAATTTTCCATCAGCATAAAGTGCTTGAAACTTTATTTGAACAGGAGGTTTGTACGGGAGTAAGTGTAAAATCTGAAAACTCTAATTCCCAATTTGAAGTGAAAGCAAAAAATACAATTATAGCTTGTGGAGGGATCAACGGCAGTATTGAAAAAGTAATTGAAAATTGGCCATATAAGAGCGAAAAAGAAAACAAGACACTTTTAAATGGTGCTAATCCTTTATCAGATGGCAAATTACACGAACAAATTAAAAAAATAGGAGGGAACGTCACTCATGAAGATAAAATGTGGAATTATGCTGCAGGCATACATCACCCACAAGCAGAATTTGAAGGTCATGGTTTAAGCTTGATCCCTTGTAAATCTGCTATCTGGTTAGATCATAAGGGTAAAAGAATAGGGCCTATGCCATTAATAACAGGTTTTGATACAAATTTTTTATGTCAGCAAGTTGTTAATCAAAAAAAATCATGGACTTGGCAGGTATTAAATTGGGATATAGCTAAAAAAGAATTAGCTGTTTCAGGTTCATTACATAATCCATCAATAAAAAATAAAAAACTCTTCACTTTCCTTAAAGAAATCCTCTTTGGCAATACTCGTTTAATTAAACAACTTGAACAAGAAAGTGGTGATTTTATTTCTGCTGACACGATAGAAGAACTTGTCATTAAAATGAATTCAATAACTGATGATAATTATATTGATACAAATATCATTAAGAATGAAATAGCAATTTATGACGAAATTTTAGCGAGACCCAGTAATCTTCAAAATGATGAACAAATTAGGCGCATTGAACATGCTAGACAATGGAAACCTGATAAGTTAAGAACATGTAAACCTCAACCTATTGTTTCATCAAGTAAAAAGCAAAAATTAATTGCAATACGTTTACATTTAATTAGTCGAAAAAGTCTTGGTGGCGTGCAGACTAATTTAAAAAGCCAAGTTTTAAAGGAAAATGAAGACATTATCCCCAATTTATATTGTGTTGGTGAAGCTGCAGGGTTTGGAGGAGGTGGTGCTAGTGGTAAGCGCTCCTTAGAAGGAACATTTTTATCCGGTTGTATTTTAACTGCAAGAAATGCTGCCGAAGCGATTAACTTAGACAAGAGTGAGAATGATTAATGAAAAAAACAGCCGCTTGGTTAGTTCGTTATGCTTTAGAACAAATAAATGTAAAATTTACTTTTGGTATTCCTGGCGTTCACAATACAGAAATTTATGATGAGCTAGAAAAGTCCACACAAATAGAGCCTATATTAGTTACCCATGAAGGTTATGGGGCATTTATGGCTGATGCAATAAGCCGCAGCAGTGAAAGTATTGGCACATTAGTCATAGTGCCTGCAGCAGGTGCAACTCATGCAGCTAGTGGTATAGGTGAAGCTTTCCTAGATGGTATTCCTATGCTTGTCATTAGTGGTGGGGTAAGAACTGACTCTCAATTCAAATATCAATTACATGATATGGATCAGCACAAAATGCTTGAACCAATTACTAAGAAAACATTTAAAGTTGAGAACCATCAAGATGTTGTTTCAACCATTTTTGAAGCTTATAAAGTCGCTAACGCAGGTGAGCCTGGTCCTGTATTTGTTGAGATACCCGTTAACCTTCAACTTGATAAAGGTGAAGTTACTGAATTACCTGAATTTGATATTGTTCAAAAAGTAATTGATGTTGAATTAAATTCAGCAATTGATCAAGCTGTAGAATTATTAGGAAAAGCAAAAAATCCAGCTATTTTTGTTGGTTGGGGAGGTGTTGAAGCAATAAAATATACCGAGGCTATTTCCGACTTATTATCCGCACCTGTAGCTACTACATTACAAGGATTAAGTGCTTTTTCGGCTCAACATCCACTTCATACAGGAATGGGCTTTGGGCCTGCTGCGGTTCCTGCAGCAACCAATGCATTTAAAAACTGTGATTGCTTATTAGCGATAGGGACACGCTTCGCTGAAATTGCTACAGGGAGTTTTGGTGTAGATGTTCCGGAGAACTTAATTCATATTGATATAAATAAGAAAGTCTTTAATGCTAACTATCCAGCGAAAGTTACAATTGAAGGAGATGCAACGCTGGTGCTCTCTCAAATAGTTGAAAAATTAAAAGAAACAAATATTTTTGATAAAGCCACATCAGATATATTAACTAATATAAAAAATGATAAAGCAGCATATATTAACGAATGGTTAAACCATGATAGTAAAGATCGTGTTAACCCTGCGCTATTTTTTAAACATCTTAGAGAATCTATTAATGATGATGCTTATGTAATAGCTGATGATGGTAATCATACGTTTTTAACCGCTGAACTTATGCCATGTTACCAAGCTAAACACTTTTTTAGTCCGACAGACTTTAACTGTATGGGATATGCAATACCTGCAGTGATTGGTACGAAATTAGCCAATCCTAGTAATCAAGTTGTAGGTATAATTGGTGATGGTGCTTTCTTAATGAGTCAAACTGAATTATTTACAGCTGCGCATTTAAATATCGGCGCTATATTTACCATCTTTAATGATGGTGAACTTGCTCAAATATCTCAAGCTCAGAAAACTCCTTATAATAAAAAAACCTGTACAGTTCTACCCAACCTTAAGTTTGAAGCCATCGCCAAAGCGAGTGGTTGTCAATATATTCGCATAGACTCTAATGATGAAGTTGAAAATAAAATTGCTCAAGCTCTAACGTATGCTAATGACAATACTCCTGTAGTTTTAGATGTGAATATTGATTATTCTAAAAAAACACGCTTTACTCAGGGCATTATTGCAACCAATTTAAAGCGTATGAAACTTCCGACAAAAGTTCGAATGATTTCAAGGGCTTTGTGGCGTCGTATTTAATCTATACTAAAAAAACTATCAAGATTAATAAAATAAGTGGTTTGACCAGTTGATTTTATAACAAATGTTCAATAGTATAAAAGCCATTACAACAGGTCGTACCATTTTGGAGTTTATTCATGCTGACATATAAAGCACCGATCGCAGACATAAAGTTTCTTTTTGAAGATGTATTTGGTTATTACAATCATTATGAAAAATTTCCAGAGTTTGAGGAAGCAACTCCAGATTTAGTGGATGCTATTTTTCAAGAATGTGCAAAATTTTGTGAAAATGAATTATTGCCAATGAACCAAAGTGCAGATAAAGAAGGCTGTAATTTTGATAATGGTAAAGTAACGACGCCAAAAGGATTCAAAGAAGCTTATCAGCAATATGTTGATGGTGGTTGGCAATCGTTATCACACGGTCTTGAATATGGTGGTCAAGGTCTGCCACCATCATTAGGTATGGTTAAATCTGAAATGATGGGCAGCGCAAACTGGTCATGGTCTATGTATCCTGGTTTAAGTCACGGAGCAATGAATACAATTGATGTTCATGGTACTGAAGATCAAAAGCAACTGTATTTAACAAAATTAACTGAAGGCACTTGGACTGGCACAATGTGTTTAACCGAGCCTCAGTGTGGTACTGATTTAGGCCAAGTTAAAACTAAAGCAGTTCCAAATGGTGATGGTACTTACTCTATAAGTGGTACAAAAATATTTATTTCCGCAGGTGAACATGACCTAACTGAAAACATTATTCATATTGTATTAGCTCGATTACCTGATGCTCCAGCCGGAACTCGAGGTATTTCTTTATTTATCGTTCCTAAAATGGACGTTGAACAAGACGGTTCTATTATAGGTGGTAACAATGTCACTTGTGGTTCAATTGAAGATAAAATGGGCATTAAGGCTTCTGTCACTGCAGTGTTAAATTTTGATAATGCTAAAGGTGTGTTAATAGGCCCAGAAAATAAAGGTTTAGAGTGCATGTTCACTTTTATGAATACTGCGCGTGTAGGTACCGCTTTGCAAGGTGTTTGTGCTGCAGAACTTTCATATCAAAATGCTTTGTTATATGCAAAAGAGCGTCTTTCAATGCGTTCATTAACTGGAGTGAAACAACCAGATAAAGTCGCCGATCCAATTATTGTTCATCCTGATGTACGTAAAATGTTACTTACTCAAAAAGCGTTTGCCGAAGGTGGACGAGCAATGATTTATTATGTATCTAAGCTTGTTGATACTATAGAAACATCAAAAGATGAAAAAGAACGCAAGCGTGCAGATTATCGTTTAGGTTTCATCACACCAATACTTAAAGCTTTTTTAACAGAAGTTGGTTCTGAGAGTGCTAACTTAGGTGTACAAGTGTTTGGCGGTCATGGTTATATTAAAGAATGGGGTATGGAGCAAATTGTACGTGATTGCCGTATTTCTACTTTGTATGAAGGTACTACAGGTATTCAAGCGCTTGATTTATTGGGGCGAAAAATCTTATTGAGTCGTGGTAAGTCACTTAAAAGCTTTACGATGGAAATATTAGGTTTTTGTCGTGAAAAAAGTATGATCTCAAGTAACCCACATAAACGTCAAATGAATAAGTTTATTTGGCCATTAAGTAAAGCAGTTGCAAATTGGCAACAATACTCTGTTCGTTTAGCAATTAAAGCTAAGAAAGATAGAGACATTGTTGGCTCAGCTTCTGTCGATTATTTAATGTATTCTGGTTATATCACTATGGGGTATTTTTGGGCTCAAATGGCGCAAACGGCTTATGAGAAATTAGCAGGGGATGTTGAAAATAGAGATTTCTATCGTGCAAAAATTAAAACGGCTGAATTTTATTTTGACCGTATATTGCCAAGAATTAAATCACACGCTGCAACTATGATGGCTGATCCAAAAACATTAATGCAATTAGATGAAGATTTATTATCTTTTTTATAAGTTGATATAGATGATAGACATAAAAAAAAGCTGCATTTGCAGCTTTTTTTAATCGTTATGTTTTTAACTATAGATTTCTGATCAAACGTAATAATTTAAACTTTAGATCAGTATATGGGGCAAAGCGTACGGGTAAGTCTTTTAGGAAAGGGCGATATAAAACTGATTTTAAATGACTAAAATTATCAAAACCTGCTTTTCCGCTATATTGGCCTATACCACTTGGTCCAACACCACCAAAAGGTAAATCTGGCACTGCATTAAACATGATCACATCATTAATACATTGGCTTCCTGAACTTATTTCGTCAACCCAGTTCTGGTTTTGTTCTTTGTTTTTACTAAAAATATAAGAAGACAAAGGCTTCTCGCGAGATTTAACAAACTTTTTTGCTTCTTCATAATTTTCGATAGTAATTATTGGTAATAAAGCACCAAAAATTTCATCGGTCATTATTGGACTGTCCAACGCAGGGTTAACAATAATTGTTGGCTCTATAAAATTTGTTTCTAAATCTACACTTCCACCATGAACTATGTCACCGCTATCCATGTATGAGGCTATCCGTTTAGTATGCCTGCTATTAACAATGCGACCATAATGTGGGCTATTTTTAACATCATCACTAAACATCAACGAAATTTGCTTTTTCAAAGCGATGATAAGATCTTCAACAATATCTTCAGTGGTTAAAATATAATCTGGTGCAATACAGGTTTGACCTGCATTCATCCATTTCCCCCATGCTAACCTTTGTGCTGTTATCGTTAAATCAGCACTTTTATCAATATATACAGGGCTTTTCCCACCTAATTCTAAAGTTACAGGGGTTAAATGTTTAGCTGCTGCTGACATAACAATACGACCAACTTGCCCATTACCGGTATACATTATGTGATCAAATGGGTATTTCAATAATTCAG
>JAGSHH010000102.1 GCA_023954655.1 Colwelliaceae bacterium | reverse complement strand
TTGATGCACAAGAGCAATGTATACAAGCTATAAAGCCAAAACAAACCTTAGGTCAATTAAATCACTTGTGTTGTGAAGTATTAACCCAAGGGTTACTCGAGTTGAATATTTTGTCAGGTGATTACCAAACCTTGTTAGATGATAAAGCTTGTAAAAAGTACTTTATTCACGGTTTGGGTCACTGGCTTGGTTTAGATGTTCATGATGTAGGTGACTATCAAATGATGGATAAAAAACAAACACGGCCATTTGAAGCGGGCATGGTTATGACCATTGAACCTGGGTTATATATTCCTCTTGATGACGAGAGTGTTGATAAAAAATGGCGCGGTATTGGGATCAGAATTGAGGATAATATAGTTGTTACTGATCAAGGTCATGAAAATTTAACCGTTAATGCGCCAAAATCTATTACAGACATTGAGTGTTTAATGTCATAACGATAATCACTTATTGTTTTAATGATAACCTGAGCAAATATTGTAAGCTTTAATGCTAAAATGAAGAGTAAGCGAAATAAAAGTGGATAAGAGTACTAATCCGGATAAACATAAATTTGATATTATCATCGCCGGTGGTGGTTTATCTGGCGCATTATCAGCGTTAAGCTTAGCAGCTCTTAAAAAACAAGATGGTTCACCATTATCAATTGCGATAATTGAAGCAACTCCTATTCTTAAAACACCAAAAACAACTTTTGATTCTCGTGTTCTTGCGCTTTCGCATGGCAGTGTTGAGTATTTAAAATCACTGTCAGTTTGGGATGATATTGCTCCACAAGCTGCTCCGATTAAAAAAATTCATATTTCAGATCGTGATTATTACGGTAAAGCTCGTCTTTGTGCACAAGAACATCAGGTTAGCGCGCTTGGTTATGTTGCTGAAATGTCATTACTCGGCTCTGCTTTTTTGTCATCGCTATCAAAGCATAAAAATATTACTTGGTTCTGTCCTGACCATATTACTAACATTAACTGGGAAATTAAAAATGTTAGCGTGACTTTAAATTCATCAAAAAAATTAACAGGTCAACTTTTATTGGCCTGCGATGGTGCGCAATCTACTTGTCGAGAGTTTGCTAATATTTCTTCGACAAGTAAGGCTTATAATCAATCAGCACTTATTGCCAATGTAAGTATGGGCAATGCACACAACAATGTAGCTTTTGAGCGGTTTACATCATCAGGACCTATTGCGATGTTGCCACTAACTGAACAAGCTGAAAATAGTCATAAATGCTCACTTGTTTGGACATTAGCCCCTGAACAGGCAAGTGAAATTATTGCTTTAGATGATGATGACTTTAAAAAACGTTTAGAATTATCTTTTGGAAGTTGGTTAGGTAGTGTTGATAAAGTTGGAGAAAGAGTGGTTTATCCTCTTTCGTTAGTGCAAGCAAATGAACAAGTTTTTCATCGTATGGCGTTAGTTGGTAATGCATCTCATACTATTCACCCTATTGCAGGCCAAGGGTTTAATTTAGGCTTAAGAGATGTGCATCAACTTAGACATATGATTGCCAAAAATATAGAACAAGGTATCGACATTGCTAATTTTTCTGCATTAACTCGTTATGCAGTGAAACGAAAAGAAGATCATAAGCAAGTCATTTCATTAACCGACTCTTTAGTTACCTTGTTCTCAAATGATTTACCACCTTTAGTTGTTGGGCGAAATGTAGGTTTAAAAGTACTCAATTATTTTACGCCGTTAAAAAAACTTTTGGTTGATAAAACTATGGGTTACTGACTTGATATTTACAGGTAAATATTAACATTGGCTTGAAGTACGTTTTCAAAATGTAAAAATGACAAATAATGAATGTGATAAATAATGCAAAAATTTGATGTTTTAATCGTTGGTGGTGGCATGGTTGGTTTAACCACAGCATTGGCTATTCGTAATAGTAGTGCGTTAAGTGTCGCTATTATCGACACGCAGCCATTAACCGAAATCACCGAACAGCACGATGTTAGGGTGAGTGCTATTAATGCTGTTAGTCAAAGGTTATTTGAAAACTTAAATGTCTGGCAAGACATTGAACAATGCAGAGCCCAACCTTATCAACATATGCATATCTGGGATAAAGCAGGGTACGGACATATTGATTTTGATTTAACTGATTTATCAGCGCGTGAACATAAAGGCCAGTTAGGTTGGATCATTGAAAATAGTATTATTAGAAATGCTTTATGGAAAAAAGCTGAGCAAGATTCAGGTATAAGCTTTTTCACGCAAGAAAAGTTAACGAATATTGCCATGGGAGATAGTGAAGTATTTGCGAGTTTTACTACCCTTCCTCCAGTTACCGCTAAACTAGTTATTGGTGCTGATGGTGCTCATTCATGGGTACGTAAACAGATGCAAATGGCGTTAACATTTCGTGACTATGATCATCATGCTATTGTCGCTACTGTTAAGTGTCCGCAAGGTCACCAAAATACTGCTTGGCAGGTTTTTCTGGAAACAGGACCATTAGCACTTCTGCCTTTATTCCCATCTAAAGATAATGAACAAGACCTATGCTCAATTGTTTGGTCAACGTCTCCTGATGAGGCAAAACGTTTAACGACTTTATCACCCGAAGACTTTGCTAAAGCGCTCACTAGTGCATCTGATGGAAAATTAGGAAATATCTCTTTAGAAAGTGAACGTTTTAGTTACCCTCTTACCATGCGATTTGCTCAAAATTCAGTTAAAGACAGGGTAGTTTTGGTAGGTGATGCTGCTCATACTATTCACCCATTAGCAGGTCAGGGTGTTAATTTAGGTTTACTTGACGCAGCAGCTATTGCACAAGTACTCACAAAATCAGTAGATGATAAAAAACAATCTCACTCTATAAACCCTCATTGGTTATCGCAAAAGTCATTAAAGGAGTATGAACGCTGGCGCAAAACTGAGGCTGCAGAAATGATTGCAGCAATGGAAGCGATTAAGCAAACCTTTACTCCACAAGATGCGCCAATAAAGTTTTTAAGAGGAATGGGCATGAGTATTATCAATCAAATCAAACCTGTTAAAAACGTACTAATTAAGCAAGCGTTAGGCTTTAAGAGTCACTTGCCCAACTTATCAAAGGTTATTGATTAGCTAACGTCAGTTAAAATTTAATTAAATAACTAATTAAATTTATTTGTTAGGTTATCTATTAAAAACATACTGCTACTTTCTTTGATTACACAGCGTATAAATTCAGGTAAGTATTGAGCATTTAAAATATAAGCCTCGGTATCAAACCGTTCATTTTGATCTTCTTTAGAAAATTGTGCTTCTAATGAGTTTGAAATTTTTTCGATTATATGTTCTGGGACAGCTAAACGAGTTGCGAGCATGATGAGTTTTGTTGCTTTATTGGTATTTAAATCTCTAAGGAAAAACATATCATATATAACACCGGGATTAGCAACACTTTCAGGGTGAAGGATATATTCTGCGACTGCGATAGCTACTAATGTGAATTTAGTTTTTTTATCTAAGGTTGAGTTCAACCAAATAATGGCTTGTTTGTTTTCATCAATACCGACTTTACATAGATCCTGTAAATTTTCATCAATTTTTAACTTAATGTCGAGTGTCTGGCAGATGCTTCTTAAATCTACAGAATCATCTTTGGTTGCTGACTGAATTAAGCTATGTAAACCAAAAGTGCTCATTTACGGTTCCTGTTAAAAATCTCGATTTTTGTATTTTTTTATCATGCTTTTAATATATTAGCAGTTGAAAAACACTAATAAAATATAAAGCGTTATTTTAATAATTGATCTCTAGGTGATTGAGTTTCTAGAGAAGTATTAATATTTATTTAATTAAACGAATATATTACTGTTCATGCAACTAACAAATCACGTTAATCAATTTATATTTTCAAATTACAATTAAAATCAAATTATATTTTTATATTTATCATTTATTGGTTTTATATTTGAATGTTTGGTGTTTAATTGTTGAATCAACAGCCTGAGGTCGGTATAATTGTATTTATATTTTGTAAATGAACGGCTTTTATTCTTAAATTAATTAAAAGCTTTTTAGTCTACACAACTCATTGAAAGTGGAATGTTACGATGACAAATAAAACCGTATTACATGCAAAACACCTTGAATCTGGCGCGAAAATGGTTGATTTTCACGGCTGGGAAATGCCAATAAATTATGGCTCTCAAATTGAAGAACATCATGCTGTTCGTCAAGATGCAGGTATGTTTGATGTTTCGCATATGACGATTGTTGATGTTCATGGTAATGATGCTAAAGCTTATTTACGCCGTTTAGTGATCAATGATGTTGCAAAACTAGATGTTGCTGGCAAAGCATTATATACAGGTATGTGTAATGCTGAAGGCGGAGTGATTGACGATTTAATTATTTATTTCTTTTCAGACACTGATTACCGTCTAGTTGTTAACTCCGCAACTCGTGAAAAAGATTTGGAATGGATGCATCAACAAGCAACTGGTTTTGATATTTCAATTATTGAGCGTCCAGAGTTTGGTATGATTGCAGTGCAAGGCCCAGAAGCGAAAGCGAAAGTTGCAACAATTTTAACCACAGAACAAATTCAAGCAGTTGATGGCATGAAGCCATTTTTTGGTGTGCAAACAGACAACTTATTTATCGCAACGACTGGTTATACTGGTGAAAATGGTTACGAAATTGTTGTTCCAAATGATCAAATTGCAAATTTATGGGAAGATTTATTAGGTGCTGGTGTTAAACCTTGCGGTTTAGGTGCACGTGATACGTTACGTTTAGAAGCAGGTATGAATCTTTATGGTTTAGATATGGACGAAACGGTATCTCCATTAGCTGCTAATATGGCTTGGACAATAGCTTGGGATGACGAATCTCGTAACTTTAATGGTCGTGATGTTTTAGCTACGCAACGTGCTGCTGGTGATCAACCAAAACTTACTGGTTTAGTACTTGAAGAAAAAGGTGTTTTACGTTCAGGATTAAAAGTTGTTACTGATGCGGGTGAAGGGGTTATTACTTCAGGTACCTTTTCGCCAACTTTAGGTCATTCAATTGCAATGGCGCGTGTGCCACGTAGTGTAAAAATTGGTGATACAGTTGAAGTAGAAATGCGCAAAAAGTTAGTTAAAGTTAAAGTAGTTAAACCAAGCTTTGTTCGTAACGGAAAAAGCCAGTTGGATTAATTTAAAAGATGCTCTATATTCTGTATTTGAGTTGAGCATGAAACGATTAAATAAGCTAAATTAAGCTAAAGTTAATAAATAATTAATAAATATTAGGAACTAAAAAAATGAGCAATATTCCTTCAGAGTTAAAATACGCTACATCACATGAATGGGTTCGTAATGAAGGTGACGGTACTGTTACTATTGGTATTACAGAACATGCACAAGGTCTTTTAGGAGATATGGTGTTTGTTGAATTGCCTGAAGTAGGTGAAAGCGTTAGCACTGGGGACGATGTTGCCGTTGCTGAATCAGTAAAAGCTGCTTCTGATATATATGCACCAGTTTCTGGTGAAGTTCTAGAAGTTAATGAAGATCTTGAAGATTCTCCTGAGTTAGTTAACTCAGACGCTTTTGGCGATGGCTGGATGTTTAAAATTAAATTGGACGATGCCAGTGAGTTAGAATCTTTATTAGATGCTGAAGGTTACGCAAACTCTATTGACGAAGACTAATTTTTATCGTTCGCACTCAAGCTTTATACTTTATTGTCATCGCGCTTCGTCCCAATCACTTAGTGGACTAAGCTCAAGAGACTCAGCCCTCGACGGCTTCGTATAAAACTCGATTGCATTCGCTAAACTAAAGCCTCACTTTCTTTATGACTGCCGAGGCTTTCTTTTATTTAACTGTATTTCAATTTTTATTAAATACTCACTAAAGAAGTTGTTTTATGACTACTCAATCTCTAAAAGATCTCGAACAAACTCAAGACTTTATTCGTCGTCACATTGGCCCAAATGCTGAGCAAACTCAAGCAATGTTAAATGACATCGGTGCAGAATCAGTTGATGCATTGATTAACGAAATCGTACCTACTGATATCCGTTTAGCTGATTTACCCGCGATTGAAGAAAGTAAAACAGAAGTTCAAGCATTAGCTGATTTACAAGCGGTAGCAAGTCTAAATAAAGTGAATGACACCTACATCGGTTTAGGTTACTACGGTACATTAACGCCAAATGTTATTTTACGTAACGTATTAGAAAACCCAGGTTGGTATACAGCTTACACCCCATATCAACCAGAAATTGCTCAAGGTCGTTTAGAGTCTTTGTTAAATTATCAGCAAATGTGTTTAGACTTAACAGGTTTAGACTTAGCATCTGCTTCTTTATTAGATGAAGGAACGGCTGCCGCTGAAGCCATGGCTTTAGCAAAGCGTGTTTCTAAAAATAAAAAATCTAACCTTTTCTTTATTTCATCAGATGTGTATCCACAAACCATAGACGTTGTTAAACAACGTGCTGAAATGTTTGGTTTTGATATTTTAGTTGCTCCAGCTAATGAAGCTGCTGAACATGATATTTTTGGTGCCTTATTGCAATACCCAAGTGCTACGGGTGAAGTAACTGATATTAGCGATTTAATCGCTAAAATTCATGAGAAAAAAGGCATTGTTGCCGTTGCTGCTGACATTATGAGCTTAGTGTTATTAAAAGCACCGGGAGAATTAGGTGCAGATGCAGTTATTGGTTCAAGCCAACGTTTTGGTGTTCCAATGGGTTACGGTGGACCTCATGCTGCATTTTTTACTACTTCTGACAAATACAAACGTTCTTTACCGGGTCGTATTATTGGTGTTTCAAAAGATACTCGCGACAATCCTGCATTACGTATGGCAATGCAAACACGTGAACAACATATTCGTCGTGAAAAAGCCAATTCAAACATTTGTACAGCGCAAGTATTATTAGCGAATATGGCGGCATTTTATGCGGTTTATCATGGTCCTCAAGGCTTAAAAACTATTGCAAACCGTATTCATCGTCTTACTGATATTTTATGTTTAGGTACTGCAACTAAAGGTTTAACGGCAATTCATGCCAATTACTTTGATACGCTTACGTTCAACACTGAAAATAAAACTGAAATAGTAGCTCGTGCATTAGCTGCTGGCGTTAACTTTCGTACTGATGTTGATGGTCAAATAAGTATCTCTTTAGATGAAACAACAACGCGTGATGATGTGGCAGGTTTATTCGATATTTTACTAGGTGAAGGGCACGGGTTAGACGTTGCTGAACTTGATCAAAAAATTATTGACTGTGGCCATTCTTCAATTCCTGTTTCATTAGTACGTGAAACAGAAATACTGACTCACCCTGTATTTAATTCTTATCATAGTGAAACAGAAATGCTTCGTTATATTAAGAAACTTGAGAACAAAGATTTAGCACTCAATCATTCAATGATCTCTTTAGGTTCTTGTACAATGAAACTGAATGCTACTGCACAAATGATCCCAGTTTCATGGCCAGAATTTGCCAACATGCATCCGTTTGCTCCTATTGACCAAGCACAAGGTTATAAGCAAATGATTGATGAATTAGGTGACTGGTTAGTTGAGTTAACTGGCTATGACAACATTTCAATGCAACCAAACTCGGGCGCACAGGGTGAATATGCAGGTTTAATCGCAATTCATAAATACCATGAAAGTCGTGGTGATGCGCATCGTAATATCTGTTTAATTCCTTCTTCTGCTCATGGTACTAACCCAGCTTCGGCACAAATGGTTGGTATGAAAGTTGTAGTTGTTGATTGTGATAAAGAAGGTAACGTTGACATGGACGACTTGCGAAACAAAGCAAGTGAAATGACTGACAACTTATCTTGTATCATGATCACTTATCCATCTACACATGGCGTGTATGAAACTACGATTGCAGAAATTTGTAACATCGTTCACGACAATGGTGGCCAAGTATATCTTGATGGCGCAAACATGAATGCACAAGTTGGTGTTACATCTCCAGGCTTTATTGGCGCTGATGTTTCTCACTTAAACTTGCACAAAACTTTCGCTATTCCTCACGGTGGTGGTGGCCCAGGTATGGGACCAATAGGTGTTAAATCTCACCTTGCCCCATTTTTACCTGATCATGCATTAATTAATGTTGATGAAACAACTAAAGGTAATGGCGCCGTTTCAGCAGCACCATACGGTAGTGCGGGTATTTTGTGTATCTCATACCTTTATGTTGCCATGCTTGGTAAAAAAGGCGTAACCGATTCCACTAAATACGCAATCACTAACGCTAACTACTTAGCGAAAAAACTTAGCCAACATTACCCAATTTTATATACTGGTAAAAATGGTCGAGTAGCTCACGAGTGTATTATTGATTTACGTCCAATCAAAGCTGAATCAGGTATTACAGAAGTAGATATGGCGAAGCGTTTGATGGATTATGGTTTTCATGCGCCAACAATGTCGTTTCCTGTTGCGGGCACATTCATGATCGAACCAACAGAATCTGAATCTAAAGTTGAATTAGATCGTTTTATTGAAGCCATGGTTTGTATTCGTGATGAAGTACGTAAAGTACAGTCAGGCGAATGGACAAGTGAAGATAATCCGCTTCATAATGCTCCACACACACTAGCTGATGTTACCGCACCTTGGGACAGAGCTTATAGCATTCAGGAAGCAGTATTTCCGGTTCCAGCAGCTGCTGCGAATAAATTCTGGCCAACGGTTAATCGGATAGATGATGTGTTTGGGGATCGCAACTTGATATGCTCATGCCCAAGTGTAGATACCTATAAAGATTAATTCCATGTTTGTAGATCTTCAAATGAAATTGTGAGTAATAGTAAAAAGCGAATCAGAGATGATTCGCTTTTTTTGTAAATAGGAAATAGTAATTCAAGTTACTTATATTTAAATGGATCTATCTCGGAAAGGGGCACAAACTGAGATAGGAGTTTTGTCTGATCGTATGGAAGATAGGGAAAGGTATGACATAATAGAATTAAATATATTTAGAGCTCTTGTTGTTTATTTTTATTATCAAATTCCTTGTTGCACTTTTTGGGAAGGTGTTCATTATAATGAGACAATAAACTTCCATCGTATCTCATTTTATCTAATATATTATTGAACATATCAACGAATTCTAGTGACACAGATTTCCTGCTAAAAATAAAGTGTATCGGTGCCTCAAATAATACAGTGGGATGAACTCTTATCTTTTTAAATTCATTACGCAGTATGTCGCTACATAAAACAATTTCATCCTCTACAACTATATCTACACGACCATAATTTAACAAAATTAATCGATTGACAGTTTTAGCACCATAGTTGAAATGTTTATAATTTAATTTGGCTTTCTGTATTTCATCACCATACCAACCTGCAGCGTTAATAGCGATAATCTTATTTAGTTTCAATATTTCTTGTAAATTTATAGCTGGATTAATGTCTACATCACTCATTCGATAAGCAAATTTATTTTTTTCATTTCTGTAAGCTTTGGAATATAAAAATTCATTTAATCGAGAAGTAGTTTTACTTACGCCAAGTCCAATATCAAAACCTCCTCTTTTTAGTTCTAATAACCATCGGCGTTCGGGGAAATGGACAACTTCAAGCTGACATCCCATACGATTTAATATTATTGTAAGTAACTCAACATCAACGCCAGTGCTTCTATTATCTTCGTCTTGATAGAGATAAGGATACCAGTCTGATGTAGAAGATAACTTTAAAGGGGCCTCGCATATATCTGTTGTTGCTAATGCGGAATAAGAATATGTAGAAAAAATAAGGAATAAAAAATGTTGCGTTAAAAGAGCGATAAAAGAATGATTCATTTTTGGTAGAGGAATCAAATAGTGATAAAATTTAAGTATAGTTTAGATATTATAAAAATATATGCTGACTTAATCACTTACTCACCATTTATATTAAATGAAGAGCTTCTTATTTTATTTACACAAAAAAGAAGCTTTCCGTAAATTCTCAATGACTTTAAATTTTGGAAATAGATACTAAACCTGAAATAGGAGCAGTAATATTTAATAGGTGGCTTTCAAGAAGTTTCACTTCTTCTCTTACAGTATCACCGGTACTATTTGTCACCACAATTTTTACTTTCTGCCAACTTTTATCTAGCTGCACAATAACATCAGATGATTTCTTAGCATTAATAATATCAATAAATTCAATATTATCCGTCGCTACTTGTGCAATTAAATTATCGTACAAGGTGACAATTTGTTTACCTAATTTATGGCTACTGATTAGAGGGTACCTACTAATTATCCCTGAAGGTTCAAATGTACCATTTAGTAAAATATCTTTATTTTCTTTCCAATAATTAGTGTAATAAGTCACCATTTCTAAATGTTTAGTTGGTAACTCAGCAAGTCTTACAGATAATTGAGGAACAGAGTGAAATATATTAAGTAATTGTAAAGCCGCTATTTCAACAGGTTCATTGTAGTGCCACATTAACATATCTGAATGAACAGCAGTGTCCCCACTTAACACACGTAAATTTACAATTCGTTGTCTGTTTTTTACAGCGCCATTTGGAATGTCTGTAGCTCTAAACATGTTGCCATATTTACGCATAGCAGGACCAATGTATCTCTGTCTAAATTCAACCATTACCTCTGGGTTTACTGCTTTTAGTTCAATAATCATATCTGACATGAGTTTATCAACCGCCTCGTAAACTGATGCAATATCACGACCGTCTGTTGCTTCTAAAATTGTATTTTCATCACTTTTGAATTGATCGATAAAATCTAGCTTTAGGCCATCCCATTTCCAATCTCTAACGGCTTTAACATAATGAGCAATTAGGTATTCACGTACTTCAGGAAAACGTGGGTCAAGTACATAGGTTTCTAGCGAAGGTATATGCCTTAGGTACTTGCCTTTAAACTCATCTACTAGTTTAGCTTTTTCACCCATAAATGGGATTGAATACCACAACAAAGCCTTCATATCTAACTTGTGAATATCAGCAACAAATTTTCCCATGTTATTTAATCGTTCTGGCTCCCAGTCCCCAGTGTAGGCATAACCACGATTGCTATCGTTGGTTTGCCAACCGTCATCAACAATAATGGCTTTATAACCTAATTTCGCTGCCATTTTAGTTTCATTTAATAACGCTTCATGAGTGATGTCTTGATGATAGCTGTACCATGTTGAATACATAGGTTCAGTGGCTACTGCTGGAACGTCTATTGGCCTATATTGCTCCATTTCCGCCCACCAATCAGCTACACCTGCTAATGATTGAGAAAAAGTGACAGGTCGAGTATCAATTCTTAATTCAACTTCATAGTGAGTTGTTTTCTTATATTGCTCTGAGAAAAACTCAATTGAATTGTAAATTCTAGAGTCTTCTTCTCGTACCTTTGCAGAAAGATTAACAGGGTTAATTGCATCACTTATAGAGACTGTATAACGGTTAATGTCATCATGGCCAAATAAAGTGTAAGCAGGCGCGTTACGCGTAAGCTTTGAATCAAGTGTTTTGCTACTCCAATCAGCATGTATTTCATAATCATTATCAAATGCGGGCGTCCATATACCGGCAATATCAATAGAAGCATGGTTCCATTTCACGTTAAACAGAGGAGGGTGTGCTTTTACTTTAC
>JAGSHH010000072.1 GCA_023954655.1 Colwelliaceae bacterium | reverse complement strand
CTGGTATAGCTTTAATAAATGCAGGGAGCTGATTACAGCGCTCAACAACTCCATTAATAAGTGGAAATAAAGTCATGTCAAGTTTAAAACGGTTTGCATTATAAACCTGCGGAATTAAGCATATATCAGCAATTGTTACCTGATCTCCAAAACAATATAAACCAGCTGTTTTTTCTAATTTTTTTTCTATTGCGGCAAAACCAGTTCCCATCCAATAGTGACTCCAGTCTAACTTAGCTTGTTCATCACAATCTAATTTATTTACTAAGTATTGTTGAACCCTTAAATTATTTACTGGATGGATCTCACAAGCGATATCCAATGACAGTGCTTTAACCAAAAACTTTTCACTTAAACCATTTGGGTAGAGAGGTGTTTGAGAGTATTTCTGATCAAGGTATTCAATAATAGCAATAGATTGATTTAATACTAATTCACCATCTACGAGTGTAGGAACAAGGTGTGTAGGGTTTAAATCAATATATTCAGATGAGTGCTGTTCTCCGCCATTTTTAACCAAATGAACAGGTATAGATTCAACTTCTACATTTTTTAAATTCAATGCTATTCGAACACGATATGCTGCTGAAGAACGCCAATAACCAAATAATTTCATTAATACATCTCAAAAATAAAGTTTATAGCGCTATGTTATGCCAAGCGAATTAGAAGGCCAATTATTTTAGATAATCACCTTTAAATTCGATGTTATATTTTGTTTACAAAAAACACTTAGTTATTAAATAATGCTACATTAAAACTATTTCATGTCTCGCAAACTATATATCAACCTATATTTTGACAGTTTTTTTATTAATATCGTATTCACGAAGTTTATTAGCTATCGCAGTATGACTAAGCCCTAATTTTTTAGCTAGTTGGCGAGTACTAGGATAAGCGGGGTATAGTTTTCGCAGTAAATCAGCTTCAAAACCTTTAACTGCACTATCTAAAGTACCTTCAAATTCTTGTTCTAAATAGCCGTGCTCTCGAGTATATGCAGGAAGTTGCAAGTGAGTCGTCATTACAATATTTCCTTCCATTAGTGAAACCGCACGAATTATGACATTCTCAAGCTGTCTAACATTACCTGGCCAAGGATAATGCTCAATAAAATCACGACAATCATCTGACAAACTAATGTTAGTTTTACCAATACGTTGGCCAAATTTAGCAATAAAGAATTCAGCCAAAGAAATTATGTCTGATCGACGTTCCCTCAATGAAGGGATATTAAGTCCTAATACATTTAATCGATAATACAAGTCTTCACGAAACTCGCCTTGAGAAACCATTGCTAATAGATCATGATTGGTTGAGCTGATAATTCGAACATTTACAGTAATTTCATTTTCATCATCAACTCTTCTAAAAATACCATCTTGGATTACACGCAATAACTTAATCTGTAATTTAGGAGACATTTCGCCGACTTCATCTAAGAATATTGTCCCGCCATCAGCTAATTCAAATAAACCTTTTTTACTGTTTTCAGAGTTAGGTGCACCTATACCAAAAAGTTCAGTTTCCGCAGCTTCATCAGGGAGAGAAGCACAATTTAAGGTCATAAACGGATTATCTGTTCGATCACTAGCAGCATGACAAGCATGAGCTAAAAGTTCTTTACCTGTACCTGTTTCGCCAACAATTAACATAGAAGAATCTAATAATGACATACGTTTAGCTTCTCTTATGACTTTCCGCATACTGCCACTACTGGCTTGAATTCCTGCAAAGTTATTTTCGTTAGCTTGTTTAAAAGCACTGATCTGTTGCCCTAGACGAGCTTCAGATTTTAAAATTAAAACTGCTCCGGCGAGCACTGGACTGCCAATATTATCTGAAACGTGGATTGGCATAATATCAGCCACGTAATCATCATCAATAAATTTTAATCTTCGAGTTTGTGCTAAAACTTCGCTTCCATCTAACCAACGATTAAAATTAAACCCTTTTATCCACTGACTTATATGCTCGCCAACTATTTCACTTTCCGTGCAGTTCATTATTGAAGACGTAACATTATTAACAATACGGATATTTCCTTTGGCATCTATTGATACAAAAGGATCAGGGAAAGTTTTAATTAATGTAGAGAGTTCATGCTTTTCACGTTCCGACGGCATATAAGGTGTTGTTTTTACATCGACTACACCTTCAATTAACCTCAATTGTGGCATGAAATTTTGTAATTCTGAAAAATCTAAATCTGGAATATTGATATATATTTTGCCCGGTTGTTTAAGCTCAATCCCTCGCAAGTCAATTTGGCGCTCCACAAAAATGCTAAGTACATCTTGGGCGATTCCAACTCGATCTTGGCAGCCGATTTCCAAACGCATCTATATATCCTCTAATCTTATTAACGAACACCTATTGTAAACTAATTTTTACAATAAAAAAAAGCCCCTGATTATCAGAGGCTTTCGTATTCGGGTATTTAGTTGTAACTAAATATTACAATAACTTATCCGTTTTGGCCGCACAAATGAAGTCATTTTTATGTAAACCTTTAATAGCATGAGTCCACCACGTTACAGTAACTTTACCCCATTCTAATGTAGTTGCAGGGTGATGAAACTCTTCTTCTGCAAGTTCAGCTACTTTGTTAGCAAACGCCCATGCAAGCTTATAATTTTTAAATTTATAAACTCTCTCTAACATCATTACCCCATCACGAACTTCAGGTACCCAATCAGGTAGTTGTGACATTAACTCGTATAATTCTTCTTCGCTCACTTTAGGTGCATCTACATGACATGCTTCACATTTTTGTGCAGATAATTGAGAACTCATAATAATTCCTTAACTCGCTATTTTTGATTCTTTCGGTGGAAATTTCGCTTCAAACAGACCTAGCTCTTTAGCTTGCTCAACTAATGCCATTATGTCTTCAACCTCATATTTTCTAATATCATCTAAATCACTGACCTTTTTAAGCATATAGTATATTGGTTGCATAATGTCTATACGATAAGGTGTTCTTAATACATCAATAACATTTGATGCACTCAATGAGCACCTTTCAACGCCTTCATCTAATAGCGCATATTTAGTTTCACTTGGCGATGAGATAATTCCTCCGCCGTAAACCCTTAATCCTTCAGGCGTATCAAGTAAACCAAACTCAACAGTAAACCAATATAAACGCGCTAAATATACTCTTTGCTCTTTTGTCGCATTCAGCCCCATTTTTCCATAGGCTTCAGTATAATTTGCAAAAGAAGGATTTGTCAGTAATGGACAATGGCCAAATATTTCATGAAAAATATCAGGCTCTTGTAAATAATCAAACTCTTCTCTTGAACGTATAAACGTTGCTACAGGAAATTTCTTTTCTGATAGGAGTTTGAAAAATTGACCAAAACCAATTAATGCGGGTACAGGCTCACATTGCCAACCGGTCGTTTCAAGTAATACTTTACTAACATCTTTTAGTTGTGGAATTCGGTCTGTTGGTAATTTTAGCTTTGTTAAGCCATAAAGATATTCATCACAAGCAGTTCCTTTTATACAAGCAAGTTGTCTCTGAATTAATTCTTGCCAAACATTATTTTCCTCATCAGACCAATGAATCACACCTTGTTCGTCTGGTACCCTGGAGACGTATTTTGTCGCCTTTGACATGCTGTAAACCTTAATTTATGTATGAGCAATTATTAATTATTTTTTTAAATAACATCGCTAGAATATTATTTGAATTGCTTCAGTAAATGTAGCATTGCTACTCTAATTAAGGACATCATAAATCAGACTACACGCATAAATCACCAAATAAAATTCGGCTATTTATTGTACGATCTGCTAATTTGTACGGATAGTGTTACAGGTAATTTTACAAAGTATCTTTTATGCAGGTTTTTCAATGATATAAAAGTTAAATTTTTAAACTATCGCTGAAAACATAATAATTAACTCATTCTTTGTTTTTATTAGATAAAGATTTTATTTGACCAATTAATAACTTTCTTACATCTTTTAGTTTTGGTGGATTTTCTTCAAAGGAGATTGGCCTACATAAGTGCATTGTCTTTAACCCTAACCTAGCAGTTAACATCCCTGCCCCTAAGCCTTGAGCTAAACGAGCTGATAACTTCCCTAACAAATCCGCACTAAGCAATTCTGTGCCAACATCAGCAATTAATTCTGTTGCTCCGGCATAAACCATATTAATAAACACTTGTTTTATAAGCTTTACCCGCGACCAATAAGACATTTTTAAACCGTATAAATTGGCAATTTCATCAATCATTTTTAAGTTACGCCATAACATTAACATCATATCAACGATAGCAATTGGGCTTAACGCTACTAGAACAACAGACTCAGTTGAATATTTTGAAACTTTATCCAATGCTTTTTTATCGACCTTTGATAATACTTGTCGTGAATATAGGCGTAATTGCTCTGCATCGCTAAGATCAGAATCGATATTTTCTTGCCATTGTTGCTCTTGTTCTGAAACTAAATCACAAGGCAATAAAGTGGAAATTTCTTTGCATAACTTTTGGCCATTTAGGTACTCATCATTGAGTAAACATTCATCAACTGACTCTTTAAGTTTTTGTCGACGTTTAAACTGACGAAGTCCTCTAAACTCACGAATTAAACTACCACCAGTGATTAATGATAAAATCAAAAGCAATGCCGCATATAAACTAGCGATCACAGGTTCTTGTGAAAAACCTGTCATGAAAAAATCTACACACTCGAGGGTCACTAATATAAATAAAATTGATAAGGCACTTCGCCATAACCAACTCGGTTTTGATTCATCTAATGTTTGACTATCAAATGAATCAAGTGACTCAACTTCATTTATATCGACATTCTCTAAGATCACTTGTTTATTAAGTTGTGGTAAATTATCTTTTTGAGTGTCGGTTTTTATTTCATCAAACAGTATTTGCTGCTGATACTTTTCTTTTTTATCACTCATTTCACTTTATCCCCTAACAAGAATTCTAACACTTGGTCCATTCGTAAATGCGGTAATGCTTGATTTTCTGCCACCGAATGCAAAGGAGAAAAAGCAATATAATTAAAGGGTTTACTTTGCCAAAATTCTTTCTTAGGTATTTTAGCAGGAACAGCACCAGGAAATAGAGTAATTAAACTTCCATCTGATACTTTACGCCCTTGTATTACAGGAATATTTTCTCCTTGATGTAAACCTGTACCCGTTTTTGTTGATTTTATCGAAGCGATGGCAAGTGTCGCCATATTTATTTCATCAAAATTTAATTGGTGTTGGGTTTGGTGAACGAGTTGATTTAACAGAGAAGTTAAATGATTATGTTGCTCAGGGGTAACATGATCAGCTTTGGTAGCAGCAAATAACAATTTATCTATTTTTGGCGAAAACAGTCGAGTAAATAAACCTGATTTACCATAATTAAAACTTTCCATTATTAAATTAAGCGCTTGCTGTAAATCTTTAAAACTATCAGGTCCTGAATTTAATGGAGTTAAACAGTCAGCTAAAATAATTTGTCGGTCAAAATTGATAAAGTGTTCTTTATAAAAAGCCTTCACAACTCTTTCTTTATATTCTATATATCGGGCTCTCAACATACCTATTAAGGTATTATCCTCAGCATTTTGATATTTATTAACATCAATATTTTCAAAATTGGTAAAGGGAAAAAACTGTAAGATTGGTGCCCCATCAAGTTCACCTGGTAGAATAAATCTCCCTGGTTGAATGACGGAAAGTCCCATTTTATGACGAAAATCCATTAACAGCTGAGTATACTCTTCAGCAAGTTTTGCAAGCTTATCCTCATCAACTACTTCAAATGGATCTAATAACTCAACTTTATTGATAAACTCTTTGGATATTTCATATCTGGATGTATTAAGGAGTAATTGATTTGTTGCTTCGCTCCATTCTTCAAACGTCTGATTCAATAATGGTAAATCGAGCAACCATTCTCCTGGATAATCAGTAATATCTACATAAAGAGTAGCAGTATCTGTTGCATATTTTAACAATGAATCTTGAGGCTGATACCTAATAGCTAATCTTAACTCGCTAATCCCATGAGTTGGCTCTGGCCAAGTAGGCTCTTCTTGAGTGAATGACGACATTGACTTTTCATAAGCAAAACGCGAAATATGCAACGACTTTTGAGGTACTCTTTTAGCTGCAATAAAGCGCCCTTGATGGATAACATTAAAAAAATCTAATTTAGATTGGCTATTTTCGTTCAATAGTTGATTCACAAATGATGTAATAAAAGCTGTTTTACCACTTCGGCTTAACCCTGTTACGGCAAGGTTCATATGTTTATCTAAGGTACGATTAACTAGTTGATTAGCTTTCTGTTTAAAAATATCTAATGTATCTTTATTAATCAATGCCATAAAAGAAAGTGCTCACATTTAATAGTTATCCAACGAACTAAAACAATAATAACGATTTATTTACAAACTTCACAGCATTTTGGTAGGAAAAACTAAAGAAATAAGCTTTTGATCTATATACAATAAAAAAGCGGCTTATGCCGCTTTGTCTCTATGAATAATAATCAATTAACACTACAAATTATTTATTTCTCGCGAAACTGTAAATTCTGGTGAAGTAACATATTTTTCAATCTGACGTAACTCTCTTTCTAATGTTGTAAATTTACGCCTAATATCATGAAATGCTTGTTTAGGTGGTTCCCCAGATTGCCAAATACGAGACTTTACTTTTATTGATTCACGACTTAATTCTTCTTTAACCTGCTCAGCAGAATCCTTTACTTTTTGTTTAAACTTTGTTTCTGCTTTACTTGTTGAACCTGAATTTTTATCTAAGATAAACCAAGCTGCAATGTAAATAACTATAAACCAGCCCATACCAAGTAAAACACCTGAGACGACTAGAATACGAACTAACCATGTTTCCCAACCAAAATAATCAGCTAAACCTGCACATACACCTGCGATTTTACCTTGGCTTGGGTTACGATATAACTCACCTCGGCATTTTTTACTCATACTTTATTCCTCCAATCAGGAGTTTCAGCATCTAAAATTGCTTCTAATGTTTTAATTCTATCGGTCATTTTATCTGCTAACTCAGACAATTCAGAAAGTTGAATATATTCTTCTTCACTAAAACCTTGGCTTATTTGACGTTTGCTTCGGTAATGTAGCACCAACCAAATAGGTGCAACAACTAACATAAAAATAATAACTGGGGCTACAATTATCTCTTCCACAATACTTCTCCTTAACTTTTACAGATTCATGTTGAATTTATTAATGAATTATTTAGACTTTTTAGCTGGTTTAGCTGGTTTAGCTGGTTTCATTTTAGCCTTTAATTGCGCTAATTCATCATCAATATTTTCATCACTTTCTAAATCTGCAATTTCATCCGCTAAAGATTTACTACCTATATCATAAGCTTCAACTTGCGCTTCGATATCATCAATTTTACGCTCATAACTATCAAAACGGCTTAGAGCATCATTTACTCTATCACTATCAATTTTCTTTTTAACTTTTAAACGAGAACTTGCCGTTTTTTCTCGCATAAGAATTGCTTTTTGACGAGCTTTAGCATCAGCTAACTTATCTTGCAATTGTGAAATTTCATCTTGTAGTTTAGTAATATGTTCATCTACATGAGAAAGTTCGTCAATAAGTGATTCTGCATTTTCTGAACACTTTTTCTTTTCCATAAGTGCCGCACGAGCTAAATCATCTCTACCTTTACTTAAAGCAAGTTCAGCTTTTTCCTGCCACTGCTCCGCATCTTTCTCAAAACGCTTAGATTGTCTAGATAAATCTTTTTTATCAGCAAGTGTCTTAGCTGATGATGAACGAACTTCAACTAACGTATCTTCCATTTCCTGAATGATTAAGCGCACCATTTTTTCTGGATCTTCTGCTTTATCTAATAAACTATTAATATTAGAGTTGATAATATCTGTAAACCTTGAAAAAACACCCATAATTACTTCCTCATTCAAATTAAATTTTTCATACTTGCCAACTTACTATTCATGTTTTAAGCCACTTTTAAATTTATAGCTAATACCTTGTTTTATTTAATTTTATTATATTATCAAAAAATGCTTTCATCATAACGGTTAATAAAATACACTATTTGTTAGCCAAATAAACCAATAATTAGGTCTACAATGTCTCGCTTTAACCAACAAGATAATCTCATTGGTCAATCAAATAACTTTTTAGAAGTACTTGAACAAATATCTCAAATAGCACCATTGAGTAAACCAGTATTAATTATTGGCGAACGAGGAACAGGTAAAGAGCTTGTAGCAGCCCGTCTACACTACCTTTCAAAACGTTGGGATCAAAACTACTTAAAACTTAATTGTGCAGCTTTAAATGAAAACTTATTAGAAAGTGAACTTTTTGGTTACGACAGTGGCGCTTTTACGGGGGCAAGTAAGCGTCATGAAGGGCGTTTTGAACGAGCAGATAAAGGCACATTATTTTTAGATGAAATAGCCAATACATCAGGCTTAATCCAAGAGAAGCTATTAAGGGTTGTTGAATATGGTGAATTTGAACGAGTTGGTGGCTCTCGTACGATTAAAACCAATGCTCGACTTATTGCAGCAACAAATGAAGATCTTCCTTCGATGGCTGATGCAGGTGAATTTCGTGCAGATTTATTAGATAGATTAGCATTTGACGTAATTACTCTTCCTCCATTAAGAGAGCGTATAGAGGATATAATGGTATTAGCAGAAAGTTTTGCTATTAACATGGCTCGGGAGTTAGAGTTTGAGCTTTTTAGTGGCTTCACTGAAAAAGCTAAGAGAGCAATGCTTGATTATGATTGGCCTGGTAACATTCGTGAATTAAAAAATGTAGTTGAACGGAGTGTATATCGCTCCAACAACCCTCATCTACCTGTGCATGATTTAGTTATTGACCCATTTGAATCGCCATATCGCCCTTCTCAGCGAACTAAAACTCAAGATAGAGTTGTAAGCCAAGCGATTGCTCCTACAGTTATTCAGTCAGATGACAATAAAGAAAAAGTAGAACCAAAAGTCGAAAGTTTAAAGCAAACATTTGAGTTTCCACTTTCTCTGAAGTCTTTATCTCAAGAATATGAAGTTGAACTTATAAAATCAGCATTAGAAAATTGCCAATATAATCAAAAGAAAACAGCTGATGCCTTAGAATTAACCTATCATCAATTAAGAGGATATTTAAAAAAATACAACCTACTTGATAGTAGTGCTAACGAAGAAGAATAAGGATTTAACTGTGGCGTTTTACTCATCATTAAAGAAAGCACATTGTTCATTCTTTATCGTCATGTGTGTAGGATTGTTTGCTTGCAATTCAGAAAACAAGGCCTCGTTAAGTGCAAACAGTATTGTTTATTGCAGTGAAGGTGCTCCAGAAATTTTTAACCCTCAACTTATTACTTCTGGAGTGACTGTTGATGCAACTTCAAAACAACTCTATAACCAATTAATTACTTTTAATGCAGATAACAGCATTTCGCCCTCGTTAGCAAAGTCTTGGCATGTCACACGCGATAATAAAAAAATTACTTTTTATATAAGAAAGAATGTTAACTTTCATCAGACTAATTTTTTTACACCAACGAGAGCACTTAACGCCGATGATGTATTATTTAGTTTTAATCGCATACTCGATAAAAAGCATCTCTTCCATCAAGTTTCCGGGGGTAAATATCCTTTCTTCCAAAGTGTTGGATTTTCTGAGCTTATTCAATCGATTGAGCGTATAAATGATTACACAGTTCGATTTACTTTAAATAGAGCAGATAGTTCATTTTTAGCAAATTTAGCCACCGATTTTTCAGTTATTTTATCTAAAGAATATGCTGAACAATTGGTGAAACAAAATCAAATGGAACATATTGATATTCATCCTATTGGCACTGGACCATTTAAACTAAAAGAATATAGAACAGGCTCATTTATTCGTTATAACCCACATGAACAATATTGGGATGAAAAAACAACATTAAAGCAATTGGTTTATGACATTACGCCCAGTAACACTGGTCGATTAACTAAACTACTCACAGGGGAATGTGATATTTCTTCATATCCTATTGCACATGAAAAAATTAAAAAAAATCCGAAACTTGCTTTAGATAATGTCACGGCATTCAATATTGGTTATTTAGGATTCAATACAACTAAATATCCCTTTGATAATAAATTAGTTCGAAAAGCTGTTTCCCATGCAATTAACCGGCAAGCAATTTTAGATACTGTATATTTTGGTAAAGCTGAAGCCGCAACAACAATTTTACCCCCCTCTTCTTGGGCCTATAATAAAGATATCCCGTCAATTAATTACTCCATTAAAATGGCAAAGAATATACTCGAAGAAGCTGGATTCACTGATGGATTAACTATCGATTTATGGGCAATGCCTGTTCAAAGATCATATAACCCAGATGCTGTAACAATGGCAAAATTAATCCAAGCAGATTTAAAATTAATTGGCATAACTGTAAATATCGTAAGTTATAATTGGCATGAATTTTTACGTAGAGTAACTTTAGGCGAGCACCAGTCAGTATTATTAGGATGGACAGCAGATCATCCAGATCCAGATAACTTTTTTACCCCACTTTTAAGTTGTGGGGCTGCTGAAACAGGAAATAATGGTAATTTTTGGTGTAATAATCAATTTGATTTTCTTATCCAATCAGCCTTAGCAACAACTGAAATTAATAAACGTAAAGCATTATACATGCAAGCTTTACATATATTGGCGGAAGAGTTACCACTATTACCAATAGCTCACTCAAAAAGGTTCCAAGCGAGATCAATAAAAATAAAAGGGCAATTATTAAACTCTTTTGGCAGTATAGATTTCAAAGGAGTAAGTAAAAACTAACATGCTATTATTTACTCTTAGACGCTTTAATTTATTTTTATTCACGATGGTACTTTTAACCATATTGTCGTTTAGTTTAAGCTTTTTATTTCCAGGTGAACAAATTACCAATATTTCTGGGAAAATTAATGCAAGTCCTGAAAGTATAGAACTTATTGCTCTTCATTACGGAAAGCATGAATCCATACTGTCTCAATATTGGATTTACCTTAATCACCTATTTAAAGGTGATTGGGGACTGTCAATGACCAGTCAACTACCAATTTTAGACGAAATATACAATCACTTACCTGCGACTATTGAGTTAACTATTTCAGCATTGTTCATTGCGATGATTGTTGGAATACCAATTGGCTTTATTGCAGCAATAAATCATAGAAAAAAGTCCGACGATCTTATTTTGTCATTTGCGATGATAGGTTATTCAATTCCTATCTTTTGGCTTGGATTATTAGCCATTCTTATTTTTTCAATTCAATTAGGTTGGTTACCCTCAGCGGGCCAAATAAGTTTACTTTATGAAATAAAGCAAATAACTGGAATACAATTCATTGATATTTTACTCAGTGACAGCCCTTATAAATGGCAAGCATTTCAAGATGCTAGTAGTCACATTTTATTACCATCATGTGTTGTAGCTTTAGCACCTGCAACAATATTTATTCGTTTAGCCAGAACTTCAATGTTAAATGTTTTAGAAACTCATTATATAAAAGCAGCAATGGCTAAAGGTTTAACGTTCCGACAAATAATTTATCGTCATGCCATAAGAAATGCTATGGTAAATGTTATTCGAGACGTAGGTTTACAATTCGCTAATTTAGTAACTTTAGCGATGGTAACTGAGGTTATCTTTAGCTGGCCAGGCATAGGACGTTGGTTAATTGAAAGCATTTATCAAAGAGATTATACCGCTATTCAAGGTGGACTATTAGCATTATCCTGCTTTATATTCCTTGTTCATATTTTTACAGATTTTGTTTACGCAACTTTAAACCCTCTTGCAAGGGAGAAAAACCGTGGCTCGCGATAACATTTATCAAGAAGAAGAGTTTCCATCGCCATTAGTTCAACTATGGTTTTACTTCCGACAATCGCCCGTTGTAAAAGTGGGTTTTGGTTGTTTTATTTTTTTATGCTTACTCGCTATTTTTTCTCCATTTATATCTCCATATTCTCCTATTGAAAACCACCTAGATAGCATACTTTTACCACCCGCTTGGGATGATAATGGCGATGTAAGTTACTTACTTGGCACCGATAACTTAGGCCGAGATATGTTATCTCGTTTAATACAAGGTACCTCTCTTACTTTTGGATTAAGTTTTATTGTCGTCATAATATCTTTAGTAATAGGTGTCGTTATTGGTTCTCTAGCGGCATTAACAAAGGGGATGAAATCTAGCTTTTTAAACCACTTTCTTGATGTTATTTTATCAATCCCATCTTTATTAATGGCAATTGTAATTGTTGCTATTTTAGGTCCAGGTTTGAGTAATACCCTTTGGGCTATTGTTATAGTTCTTATTCCACAATTCATTCACATTACCCGTAATGCTGTTGAAGAAGAATTTAATAAGGATTATGTATTAGCATCACGTTTAGATGGCGCTAATTCATTAAGAATTTTATATTATTCAATTTTTCCTAATATTGTTGAAAAGTTAATTAGCCAAGCAACTTTAGCTCAATCTGCTGCAATTTTAGATATAGCAACATTAGGCTTTTTAGGTTTAGGTGCTCCTATTCCAATGCCTGAATGGGGGGCTATGTTAGCTAACGGTATTGATCTGTTCTATATAGCACCATGGACTGTTTATTTACCTGGTTTGGCAATTTTATTTTCAGTCGTGGCGACCAATTTAGTAGGTGAAGGCATGAGACATGCGTTAAAAGCTCGCAAGGAAAACTAATGAATTTGCTTGATATTAGAAATTTATCTATTAAGTTGTTATCCGCACAGACCCCAATTTTAGCTGTAGATCGCGTTAGTTTGACGATGAAAGAAGGCGAAGTTAGAGGATTAGTCGGAGAGTCGGGCTCAGGAAAGTCTCTATTAGCGCAAGCAATAGTTGGTGTATTGGATGATAAATGGCAAGTTGATGCTGATAGATTCCATTGGCGTGGCATTGATCTGATGCGCTTATCCATCGATGAAAGAAAAGCGATTATTTCTAAAGATGTGGCAATGATTTTTCAAGAACCAATGGCATGTTTAGATCCAACAACGACCATAGGCGAACAACTTGAAGAAGCAGTGGCTGACGATCAACTCACTGGTTATTTTTGGCAAAAAAAACAACAACGAACACTAGCTGCGGCAAATTTATTGCACAAAGTAGGGATTAAACATCACGAAGTTTGTATAAAAAGCTACCCTCACCAGCTAACTGAGGCTTTATGCCAACGCGTCATGATAGCCATGGCATTAGCAAGAAGGCCTCTACTGTTAATTGCAGATGAACCTACAGCTGCAATGGAAAGTACCAATCAAGGACAAATATTTCGTCTTTTGGCGAGCCTAAATCAACTTAAAAATATGTCTATTTTACTGATCAGTCATGATTTAGAAAATGTCACTCATTGGACAAATACAATTACAGTTATGTATTCAGGTCAATTTGTTGAAGCCGGTACAACTCAGCATATTTTTAATCAACCTTATCACCCTTATACAAGAGCTTTGGTAGACAGTAGTCCAAAAGCAAATATGCAAATTCCGAAAAAATCTCGTTTAATGACATTACCAGGTAGTATACCTATTTTACAGCATCTTCCAATTGGGTGTCGTTTAGGACCAAGGTGCCCTAAAGCTCAAAAAGCTTGTGTTGAAGCACCAAAAGTTAAAAACTACCATGGTCATCAGGTTAGTTGTCATTATTCTTTAAAAGGTAGTTATTAAGATGTCTACGCTACTGCAAGTAAGCAATTTAAGTAAATCCTATAAGCTTGATGGTTTTTGGTTTAATCGGCATTTTAAAACAGTTCTAGAACCAATTTCATTTGATATAGAAGCTCACAAAACACTCGCGATTGTCGGCGAAACAGGTTCAGGAAAATCAACACTAGCAAAGTTACTCGTTGGTGCTGAAAAACCGACAACAGGTAAAATTAAACTTAATGGTCAAACATTACAACATGGTAATTTTAAACAACGATGTCAGCACGTTAGGATGATCTTTCAAGACTCTGGTACAACATTAAATCCAAGTTTAACTATTCAACAGTTACTAGATGAACCATTAAGGTTAAATACCGACTTGAATGAGAGTGAACGTAATAAGCTAATCAGAGAAACTTTACAAAAAGTTGGACTATTAGGTGATCACATGAGCTTTTACCCTCACATGTTTTCTGGAGGGCAAAAACAACGTATTTCATTAGCTCGTGCTATTATTTTAAAACCACAGGTAATTATACTCGACGAAGCACTCGCCGCACTTGACCCTTCTTTGCGCTCTCAAATGATCAACTTATTATTAGACTTACAACAACAAATGGGATTGGCGTACATATTAATTTCACACAATTTAGGTATTGTTAGACATTTTAGTGACAAAATGATGGTACTTTGTCAGGGGCGAGTATTAGAAGTTGGTGAGACTCAAAAGTTATTAAAACAACCGCAACATAAATACACCAAAAAGCTTATTATGAATCAACATTTTCAGTTATT
>JAGSHH010000060.1 GCA_023954655.1 Colwelliaceae bacterium | reverse complement strand
TTAACAGCAAATTTAGTAAGTACTATTTCAAAAACATTACGCTTAATAAATTGTAATAAACTTACCCCGAACAAACTAGCCGAATAACACGGTATTCGGTATGATAATTAAAAATCTATCGTTGAAATTATTATGAAAAAAACATGTATTGTTACAGGTGGCAGCTCTGGTATTGGTTTGAGCATTGTAAAATTATTTTTAGCGAATGATTACCACGTTTTCAATTTAGATTTAACTGAATGCGATCAAGGCGACTTTAAGTATTGTGATATCACCAATACAGAACAAGTTACTCAAATTGTTAATAATATTAGCGAACAATTTGCAATTGATGTATTAGTGTCAAATGCGGGGATTCACTTTTCTGGCACAATTGAAAACACTAGCGAGGCTGAATTAGATAAAGTGTTTGATATAAATGTAAAAGGCGCTTATTCAGTTATAAAGGCTGTGTTGCCCAATATGAAAGCAAATAAAGATGGTGCAATTATTTTAATATCATCAGACCAAGCTCTTATCGCTAAACAAAACTCTTTTGCCTATAACCTTAGCAAAGCGGCGCTAGCTTCTATGGCTAAAACCACAGCACTTGATTATGCTCAATTTAACATTCGAGCCAATGCTGTTTGCCCAGGTACAATAGAAACGCCTTTATACCATCAAGCAATTGAAAATTACTGCCAAAAATCTGGTGCTGACATAGATGAAGTTCATTCCGAAGAAGCCGCATTACAACCGCTTAATCGTTTAGGACAACCAGAGGAAGTAGCAGAGTTGGTATATTTTCTCGCGTCCGATAAAGCAAAGTTTATTACTGGTAGCCTTCAGGTAATAGACGGTGGTTATACTGCTCAGTAACAGCCTGACAATTAGAACTTATGAAAATCATCGACCCACATCTCCATTTATTTGACCTTAACAAAGGAAAATATGCTTGGCTAAAGCCACATAACCCACCTTATTGGTCAGATAAGGAGATGATAAACAAAGATTTTTCTGAAAATGAGTTACAACTCAATCAAGGGCTATTATTAGCTGGGTTTGTTCATATAGAAGCAGGTTTTAATAATGAACAACCATGGCAAGAAATCACTTGGTTAGAAAAAAATTGCCGCCTCCCTTTTAAGTCAATCGCAGGGATAGATCTAACACTTAATTCAGAACAGTTTTTACAAGCGATCATAAAATTAAAATCATTTTCATCTGTTGTTGGTGTTCGGGATATTTTAGATGACCAAGCTGTTGAGTATTTATCAAATAAACAGGTTAAATCAAACCTTGAACAACTCGCCGAGCATCAATTAATATTTGAATTACAAATGCCTATTAATAATTTAAATGCTGTTGAATTAATTATAAAAATTTTACAAAAAACACCTAGTTTACAAGTAGTCATTAATCACGCTGGTAGTCCAAATACCCTATGTAATAAAATCGATTTAAATAATAATTGGCAACAAGGTTTAGAAAAACTCAGTATTTTCCAGCAGTGTTCAATAAAATGTTCTGGGTTTGAAATGACTAATAGAAATTATAGCGTTCAATACCAAGCCGACATAATAACAAGATGTATAGAACACTTTGATATTGAAAGAGTGATGCTAGCAAGTAATTTTCCACTATGTTTATTCACCAAGACCTATCAAGGATATTGGCAGAATTACCTGAATAACGAACTACTATCTTTTGAAAAGTTAAATTATCTATGCTTTTTAAATGCTAAACGTATATATCAACTTTAACCGATATTTTATTTCTTGAAAAACCTATAGATATAGAACAAAATTTCAATATTAACGGGTTAATTAAACTTTCTTATTCAATTAATTAATAACTTGAGAATTATATGGATGCATTTGACAAGAAAATCTTAAAAATTTTACAAGCTGACTGCACACTATCGGTTAGTGATATAGCAGAGCAAATAGGTTTATCAACCACGCCCTGTTGGCGACGAATCCAAGCCATGGAAAAAAGTGGAATTATTAAAGGAAGAGTAGCTTTAGCTGATCCTGAAAAGCTCAATGTTGGCTTAACCGTGTTTGTGATGATAAAAACTAATCAACATAATCCAGATTGGTTAGATGATTTCAGCAAAGTATCAAAAGACTTTCCTGAAATCAGCGAGTTTTATCGCATGAGTGGTGATGTTGATTACCTGCTGCGAGTAGTTGTTTCAGACATGAAAGCTTATGACGCTTTTTACAAAAAGCTGATTACACAAGCAAGTTTTGCTGACATAAGTTCAAGCTTTGCAATGGAAGAAATTAAATACACTACAGCATTGCCTGTTGATTATGTTTAAAAAACAGAACACGTAAACTCTCATTGATTACTTTCGCTTATCACTTTTTCATCATTGACTTTAAATCAGCGAAAGGATTATGGGTTGCACTATCTTGATTGGTGTCACCCGCTTTAACTTCAGTTTTATACTGTGCGTGTTCAGTATACTTTGCATGTTCATTGTCATGACAATAAATACATAGCAATTCCCAATTACTTCCATCATTAGGGTTGTTAGTATGATCATGATCGACATGATGAACGGTTAATTCTTTAATATTGGAATAAACAAATTCTCGTGCACAACGTCCGCAAAGCCAAGGAAACAATTTCAATGCTTTGTCGCGATAACCTTGCTCTGCTTTTTTGTAATTGGCACTTGTACCAAATTTATCTGATGACATAGCTACGAACCTTTATTTAATTAGCGTTATTATAATATTACTGTGTTTCAGTCCCTATCAAAAAAACCTCCACAATCAATGATATTTTTGACAAACACTTTCAAAATTAGCGTTAGTATTAAGTAAAAATGAATCATCAACTAAAGACAACATTCGCTCTGTTGATACCAAACTATTAGAGATACTAAATACCTTTCTTTTACCTATATGGCTTCTTAGAAGATCATCACAGTGATTTTGATAGAAAAACTTATCAAAGCTACCATTCTTTATGATACGAAGCATTCCAGTTTCAATTCTTTTAGCGAGTTCAGGCTTAGAAGGTGAAACGTAAAAATAAGTCGCTAGAGGTATTTTTAATAATATATTCTCATCTACAACCAACTGAGGATAAAGTTTATTTTGCAGTCCGACCTCTTGATAGGCTTCATTTATACCACGAGAAAAGGTATCAAACCTCCCTTTAGTCAACATCGTAAATAAACCTTGGTAATTAGAGCCTGTAACAACATTAAAACCTGCATCTTCCATGACTTGTCTTGTTGACCAAAGTGCTCCAGAGCCTGTTGGGATCTTTATTAAGTCTTTCAATGATTTTATATTTTTCATCACTCCTTGACTCTCATTTCTAATAATAAAAACTCTTAGCCCTTGGATACCTTTTCTAATAGGCACTGGAACTACCAATAATTTTTCATCCCAAAGTTTTTTCGGCGCTTCTGCCATAACATTTATATTTTTAGCTAACACTAGCTCTCTAAGTGCTCTATCTCGAGTCATATAGCTTTTAGCTGTTTCAATTTTAATTTCACCGAATTCAGGAGTAGCCTCAATGATCAAGTTAAGTAAATAATGAGTGTAGTCATAACGAGCATCAGCATCAGAAAGTGCTTTATTGATAATAATATTATTCGCATAACTTGCCTTTGTTATAAAAAAACAAAAAGCAATAATGAATAACTTTGTTGCATTCCTCATTTGCATTCCTCATTTGCATTCCTCATTTGCATTCAAACATTCAGTAATATTAGCTAAATTATTTCAACGCTTTAACGGTAACATTTGGAGAACGATAAACAATTTCATCGTTTAATTCTATGCCTAAGCCAGGCACTTCTGTTACTTCAAAAAAACCATCAACTGGCTGTGGATCTTGAATACATAATTCACGATTCCATGCTTTAGTTGCATAAGTGTGATGTTCATGAATTAAAAAGTTAGGAATAGCTGTTTCTAAATGCAATGATGCTGCTGTTGCGACAGGTCCACCACAAACATGAGCCTGAATACGAATATCGTAAACATCGGCATAATCACACACTTTTTTTGCTTCAGTAAAACCACCACATAGCCCAACATCCGGCTGTAAAACATCAATACTTTGATCTTCAAAATATGGTCTAACATCCCAACGATGATATAAACGCTCACCGCCTGCAATAGGCACGTTGACATTATCAGATACTTTTTTATGTACAGCTGGGTTCAAATAATTCACAGGCTCTTCATACATCATACAGCCAACTTCTTCGATCACTGAGCCCATTTGAATGGCTGAAGCGGCTCCCATAAGAGAATGAGACTCAAAAATAATGTCAACATCTTCACCGACAGCATTTCGAATTGCGCGTAAACGATCACCAAATAAACGCATTTGAGGTTTAGTAAATAACTTTGTGCGATCAAATGATGATGTGCCATCAAGGTTATAAACAATGGGGTCTACTTTTACGGCATCATAACCTTCAGCTACAGCTTTTAATGCTGCTTCTGCATACTCTTCAGGTTGAAATAGTTTTTTTATTTCTACGTCCCAATCAAATTGAAGTTGGCTAGCATAAGTGCGCAACTTATCATTCACCTTGCCGCCCAATAGTTGATAAACAGGTACACCTAACGCTTTACCTTTTATATCCCAAAGTGCGGTATCAATTGCACTCATCGCAGAATATAAAACAGGTCCTCCACCTAAACCCCAAAAGCTTTCACGAAGCATTTTCGACCATAACAGTTCAGTATTAAAAGGATTATAACCAATTAACACCGCTTCAGTTATTTCTTTGATCATTGCAGCCGCGGCACTGTGACCCCAATCATAAGCAAGGCCAGCTTCTCCAACACCACTAATACCTTCATCAGTATGGATTCGAATAAAGACAGGATTCCATGGTGGGCGTTCAGGACATTCAATATCAAATATTTCTACGTGAGTTACTTTCATTAATAACACTCTATTTATTAAATTAGTTTTAAATTAATTACTATTATTTAGCTTCAAGCTAACAATACGCTAACTAGCAAACGAAGGATCGTGACGATAAACTCGGCGTAACATAGCAGGCCAAGACTTTTGTCCGCCAGTTAACCCCGTATGAACAATATTTGCCTGCTCTTTTATTCCATCAACTATGCTTTGTGGCGCATAAACAGGTTTCATCCCTGTTGCCATAATTTGTAATTGCACTTGGCAAGCACGCGTTAAATCATACATATGCATAAAGGCATCACCGATAGTTTTTCCTAGTGTCAATGCACCATGATTGCGTAATAACATGAAATTAGTATTGCCTAAGTCATTCTGTAAACGTTTTTTCTCATCAGCATTGACCGCTAAACCTTCGTAATCGTGGTAACTTAACGATGCTAATGCAAACATTGCATATTGGCTTAAAGGCAACAAACCTTCTTCTAAACTCGCAACGGCAATAGTTTCATTAGTATGTAAATGAAAGACGCATTGTTCATCATGCCTTGCTTGATGTACTGCACTATGAATAGTAAAACCAGCCGGGTTTATTTCAAATGGGCAATCTGGATCAATTACATTGCCTTCGATATCAATTTTAACCAAATTTGATGCTGTTATTTCATCAAAGGTTAAACCAAATGCATTGATTAATATGTGATCAGTGTCGGGAATTCTTGCAGAAATATGTGTATAAATTAAATCATCCCAGCCATGTAAAGCAACGAGTCTGTAACAGGCTGCTAAATCAATTCGTGTTTGCCACTCTTGCGGCGAAACTTTATTTTTTAAATTTATGGATGGAATTTCAAACATGTTATTTCCTTTATTAACTCTCTGAAAAAAATTAGAGCTAATTTATAATCATTTTAATTAAGCTTGGTATTGAGATAAAGCAAGTTATCATCACTTTTTAATCTAAGTAAGTGTTAAGTGCTAATCTAGTGCTACTTTTATAAGTGCAATTATTAACATCGCAAACACTAGTATACGTACCCATTTTGAGTATTTAACTTGTTCTTCTGGCTCCATAGGTTTACCGAATTTTTCACCCAAAACCACCATCAAGATAACGGCTAAAAAGACTAAACCTAAAATAACTAATAGTGTCATAATAAAATAACTTTATTTGATAAAAGTAAAAGTTAACATAGAATATCAAATAGTTAATCGGTTAATACATTTTTTAAAAAATAAATGCCTTAGGTAACATAAAATAATGACAGATCATGATGATTTTATTGTAAAACGCCGCTTTATCATTCGCCTAGGCAAAGCTTTGCATAAATTTGGTACGCCTGCTTATCGATTAGAAGCTCACTTACAGAGTGTTTCTAAATCGTTAGGTTTGCAAGCCAGTTTTATTATTACCCCAACCTCTTTAACTTTTATTTTATCTGATGATGAAGATAATCAAAATTACAACCACATGCTTAGAGTTGTACCTGGTGAAATAGATTTAGGTTCGTTAGCTAGAGCAGATGAACTTGTTGATGAAGTAAGTTCAGGTCAACGTAGTTTAACTGAAGCGATTGAGCGCTTAGATGAAATAGCCAATAAGCCTAACCCATATGGAAGATTACTAACTTTTTTTGCTTTTGCAGCTTCAAGTGGAGCTTTTGCCATGTTGATGCGTACTAGTTGGAACGATGTTTTTTGGTCAACATTATTAGGTTCTTTAGTCTGCATATTTGTCTTTTGGTCTGAACGTTCAAAGCGTGTAACTGACATGTTAGAACCTCTATCTGCATTAACTTGTGCTTTTTTAGCTTCAGCAATTACTTTGATTGACCCTACTATAAATGCACCATTAGTTATTTTATCAAGTATTATCGCTTTTATTCCAGGTCTTGCTTTAACCCTAGGTTTATCAGAACTTGCTGCACGAAACTTAATGGCAGGTACAGCAAGGATCATGGACGCTATTATGGTGTTATTTAAACTCTACTTTGGTGCTGTTTTAGGAATTGCATTAGGAAATAAGTTATGGGGTAAAGTTGAATTTATCGCACCTCAAGTAATGCCAAATTGGACCGCGTGGGCCGCAGTAACCACTTTATCAATTAGTTTAGTGATCCTTTTTAAAGCTCGCAAAAAGGATGCTCCCTGGGGAATAATTTCTGGTTATGTTGCTTTTGGTGCCAGTATATGGGGAAGCATTCACTTAGGCATTGCACTCGGTGCTTTTGTTGGAGCCTTCGCGTTAGGAATATATAGCAACATTTTTTCTCGCATCATGAAATTACCTTCAAGTATTGTAAAACTATTAGGATTAGTAGTTCTAGTCCCGGGAAGTAAAGTGTATATTGGTTTGAATTCTGCCGTATCTGGACAAGAAATCATTGGCAATACTGCTGATATTGGCTCTCAGGCATTTTTAATTTTCATGTCGCTAGTTGCTGGACTTATCTTTGCTAATGTTATTTTTCCGTCCAGAAAAACGCTTTAAAAGATTATATGACAAACATTAAAAAACCATCAAAAGACAAAGCTTCCTATCATCATGGTGACTTATATAGTTCATTATTAAAAACAGCGACAACGATGCTGAATGAGCAAGGGATAGACAGTCTTTCTTTAAGAAAAATAGCTGAAAATGTTGGCGTATCACGTACTGCTGCCTATCATCACTTTAAAGATAAAAATGATTTGCTTTGTGCAATTGCAGCTAAAGGGTTTAATCAATGGCAAAAAAAAGCTGAAAAAATATTTACCGATGAAACATTGAATAAAGAGCAACAATATCGAGATTTTGTTTATGGTTATATTCATTTTGCTACAAACAATCCAAATTTATATGATTTAATGTTCGGCCGTACAATATGGAAAGATCATGGTAGTAATGAAGTGTTACGTAGAGCCGCGTTTCCTAGCTTTGATTTTCAAGTAAAAATGACTAAACACTGGCAGGAGAAATCATTGTTTCCTACTTCTGAGTCTTCATTACGTTTAGCTCAAGTGATTTGGGGAACACTTCACGGTATTGCAAAATTAATGATTGATGGCATTTATACTGATAATTCTAGTGTTGATGAAATGTGTGAATGTGCCGTAAACCTTTTCTTATCAGCTGCAAAATAATGTAATGAATAACAAAATGAAGATTTCAAGGAAACCTTATGACCAAGTCTGATAATCTCCAGAAACTTGAGCAATTTAATGAATTTTTTACCATTGAGCATGAGTTTGGCGTTAATGTGTCTTTACTTGCTAAAGAAAAAACTTATGATTATCAAAGTTTCATTAATAATATGCCTACGCCTTTTAAAATGGCGAGTGATATGTCGAGTTTAGATCAGGCTGCTCTTAGGCCTCTGCAAGCCCTTAGCGGTGTTGCTGGCCAGTTAGTTGACTACTTAAACCACCAAGCACAAAAAATTGATTTGCTTATGGGCTATATTTTAAGTCAACAGATTGAAGAAGAAAGTCATTTTCAAGGAGTAAGTTTTGGTGGTGGGGGCATCACTTTTTCAAGCGAAAGTTCTTTTAATCTTGGCGAATATGTTGAATTAAAAGTATTCATCGAAAGTGATAATTGTGCGGTGTATTGTTATGGTGAAATCATTGAAGTGAACAAGCATGAAAACGGCTACCAGCAGAAAGTTATTTTTCACTTTATTCGAGATGATGATAGGGAGATATTAGTAAGAGCTAGCTTACATAAACAATCAGAGCAATTAAAAGCACTTTCAAAGAAACGAAATCAAACGACTTCTTAACATTCAATTTTCTGTATGACAAAAAAAAGAGCTAACATTAGCTCTTTTTTTCTAAGAATCAACCAAGCTCTACACACATATTCTATTAAGGGTTGTATCTACATCTTCTGCTGTCGCTTTTTGTTGCTCAGCATGCTCAGCAACAATATTAAGACCTTTATTAACATCTTGACTTAAAGACACCACTGCAGCCATATTATCATTAATTGATGCTGTTGAATGCTGCTGTTGTTCGGTTCCATTGGCAATTTGTGATGTTAAAGTATTTACTTCTGTAAACACTTCTCCAATCTTTCCTAACGCATTAACAACTTCTTCAGACTGCTCTAAACTGTCTTGTGTTAATACTTGACCTTTAGCAATAGCATTTACAGCGTTAGTTGACTTTTCTTGCAACCCTTCTACCATTGATTGAATTTCAACAGTTGATTCCTGAGTTCTGTGGGCTAACGCTCTAACTTCATCAGCAACAACAGCAAAACCACGACCTTGCTCACCGGCACGAGCCGCTTCAATTGCAGCATTTAATGCAAGTAAATTAGTTTGATCTGCAATACCACGTATAACATCCAAAACCGAACCGATACGAGAACACTCTTCTTGTAGTAACGCTAAGTCATTAGCCATTTCCGTAACTTCATTTGCAAATTCAGCAATAGTTTTTTGGCTGGTATTCGAAGAAGTTGTACCTTGTTCAAGGATAGTTAACACTTCATTCGTAGTGTCGCTCACTTGTGCAGCACCTTGAGATAATGTGGCTGAAGTTGAGGCAATCTCATCAATTGATGATGCCATTTGATTTATTTGCTCTGCTGATTGATCAACAGAAATTACCGAGTCACTTATTTGACTGGTTAAGGCTCCAGAGCCCTGTCTTAATGATTCAGATTCGGTGCGGATATCTTTAACAACATCAGCTAAGTTTGCAATAAAATGACTAAGCTCATTAACTACCGCACCAAAATCATCGTTACTATTATCTTTCAGTGGTTCTGAAGGTGCTTGGTCAACACTAATAACCATATCTAAATAAGTTTTTAAATTTTCAATACGCTTATTTAAAAACTTCGCTGAAAATAAAAATCCTGCTGTTACTTGCGCCACAACAGTAAAAATAAGTAAGGTAATAACACTCCCTTTGTCCATATCACCAGAGAACATAGCCACTAGTAAAATAGCAATTAAGCCAATAACAGCACAAGGAAGTAACAATTTAATATGTAATCGATCGAACATAACCCATCCAATTAAGTATTAGGAAAAACAACATTATAGTTTTATTAATATAGTACTAAATCAGCCTATATTTCATTTTATTGCATAAAGTTACAGGCAAATAAACGAATTTGCGACATTTTTTTGATTTATCAGCGATTTTATTTCTAAATGAGATCATATAAAAAACGATTATTTAACTCAGTTTTTCTCACATATTTTATATTGAATAAAAACAATACAGGTAATATTCATTTTACTTTATATAGGAAGTAGGCAAGATAAAAGGTAGGGGTTACTTTACAAATTTTAAAGCTTAGACTTAATTACTTTAAAAGTGATAAAAATCACAAACACTTTAAATATATTATAATTCTTTCAATAAATAAGAAGAGAAATCGAATGAACATTGAAGTGATAGTAATCATCATAATTTGTATAGCTTTAATTATCGGCGCAATTATGACGATAAAAAAGTCTGCAAAAAACTTTATATTAACCGAAAAACAATTAGAAAAAATTAAACAAAGGGAAGTTGAACAAAAATTAAAAGATAACGAAGGTAAGTAATTTTTCATCTATGAACAATTAAATTCAACATGCCAGTTTATGCTCAATCGTAAGTAATTAATTCAATTACACTACATTTTTAACCTTGTTACATTTTTTACACTTTATTTATGAAATACATCAACTTAAACATGTAACATAACTTGTACGAAACTAAGTCACCACGTAAGTCTCTGTTTTAAATACTAATAATATATAACCAGCAACAATGACATGTATTTCTTTATAGTATCTAATAATTCACGTAACAAATAATCATAATTTAACTCACTGTTTTATAATGAAAAAATAAAACCTTACTGCATTATCACATCAATAAGCTCAAAACTGTGTCACTTTAGAAATAGAACAGTCAACAGCACAAGGTAACCTATTGATTTTAAACAATTAAGTTAATATGATTTATATTTCACAATGTAACAAACATGTTAATTTTAAAGGATGTCAAGTTGTATACAAAATAGAGTTACGTTTACTATTTTCCTCGACACAAATGTCACACAAAAATAAAAACTTACAAGGTGAGTTACAAAATTCATTTTGTTAACAAAAACAAGGTCACACAAGTGGTCCAGGGAGAAAATAATGAAAAACTCTAATACTAGTTATTTGAAAATTTTCAAACGTTCGTTAACTGCAGTAGCAATTTCTACAGTTATTGGAATGTCATCGGCCTCCGCAGAAGATGTAAGAGGTATTGTATCTTTAACTCAAGGTTCAACTGACGGCATCGTAGTAAAGGCTGTCAACTTAGAAACAGGTACTACACGTAGAATGAACTTAAACAGTGACGGAAGTTACCGTTTAGCAAAATTACCTTCGGGTCCTTATGAAGTAACTGTTTCTAAAGGAAACACCGTATTAGCTTTAGAAAAAGTCAGAGTATCATTAGGTAAAAACACAGTTACCAATTTTGAAGTCGCAGCCCCAGATGATCAAATTGAAGTGATTCAAGTTGTTGCTTCAACAGTTGCTACTATAGATGTGACTTCTTCTGATTCAGGTTTAGTCGTTGGAGAAGTTGAAATTGATCGCATGCCTATTGCTCGTAACTTAACATCAGTTGCTTTATTAGCCCCTGGTGTTGTTCGTGGTGATAGCACTTTTGGTAACTTAGCATCTTTTGGTGGTTCTTCAGTTGCAGAAAACGTATGTTATATCAATGGAATGGAAGTTACTAATACACGTAACGGTTTAGGCTGTGGTGAACTACCATTTGAATTCTATAAAGAATTCCAAGTAAAAACAGGTGGTTATTCTGCAAGGTATGGTAGAGCCACTGGTGGTGCTGTAAATGCAACCGCCAAAAAAGGTACTAACAAATGGGAATTCGCAGCAACTGGAACATTTACTCCTGATTCATGGAGAAGTGATAATGAACAAAGATCTCTAGCAAATGGAGGAACTGGAGGAGTTTATCGAGATGACAGCATCAATGAACAAGACTCTAAAGAGGTTACCTTATCAGTTGGTGGTCCAATTATTGAAGACACATTATTCTTTCATGCCATTGTAAATCCAAAGAAAACAACTCAAACATACGGATGGCAACCTTCATTTTGGGATCACTACCTTTCAAACAATCAAGTGAGAGAACGTGATTCTATTGGTAAGAAAAATGTCTTTTGGGGTGCGACTATTGATTGGGATATTAGTGAAAATCATCGTTTAAGTTATTTTGGTTATTCAAATCGTTCTGATTTTGAAGAAACTATTTATGGTTGGGATGATATTGATCAAGGTAAAGATGGCGTTGGTGCTCGAATCGGTACAAATTACTTAAAACGCGGTGGCGAAACTCATAGCCTAAGTTATACAGGGTATATTACCGACGATTTAATCGTAACTGCAATGGCAGGTAGAATTGAAGCTGAATATGAAACAAGCCCTACTGAAACTATTTGTCCAACAGTAAATGATGGACGTACTAACCCTGCGGTACCTGCTGTAAGTTGTGGTCAAGGTGGTTCATATGGTGAAAACAATGATACTAATACGCAATATGCTTTTGATATCGAATATACGTATGGTGACCATACCATTACAGCTGGTTATGAGTTTCAAGAACGTGATACAACTCGTGTTTCATTACCAAGCGGTGGACACGGTTACACATATTATACCTTAGAAGCTGGCGCATCTGTTCAAGGTGATAATGGCGTATTATTTACTAATGAAACGGGCTCTGCACAAGATTATGTTCGCGACCGTGTATTCGCAGGTGGTGGTGGTTTTTCAAGTGATATAGCAGCATATTTCATTGAAGATAAATGGGAAGTTAATGAAGATTTAACCTTAAGTATTGGCTTTCGGGTTGATGACTTTGAAAACGTAGGCGTAACAGGTAATGTTTTAACTTCATTTACAACAGATATTGCTCCAAGATTAGGAGTAACTTGGGATCCAACTGGTTCTGGTGAAAGCAAAATATTTGCTACCGCTGGTCAATATTATTTACCAATTGCCAACAATACTATATTCCGTGCGGCCTCAGGTGTTGATGATAGAACAACCCATTATAGCTTTACAGGTATTAATACTGCTGATGGAACACCTACAGGTGCAACACCTGTAAATGGCAGTGCGGCAAACTCACAAGTTGTAAACTCTACACCTCAACCACCAACAAAAGATACTTTCCAGGCTCAAGAAGCTGATCCATTCTCGAAAGTCGAATATATCGTTGGTTATGAAGGTATGATTAATGACGAATATTCAGTATTAATTAAAGGTACGTATCGCTATGTTGATACCGCATTAGATGATTATTGTGGTGCCTATGCAAATGCGTATTGTATGATGCTTAATCCTGGAAGTGATTCAACAATATATATTGATGCAGATAGTGATGGCTTTGCAGATAGCAACACTCCTGTAACGCGCGATAACGCAACAACAATTCAGTTACCAAAAGGTATTAATAAATATTATGCCCTTGAGTCAACTCTACGTTACCAACTTGATGATTTATCTTGGACGGCAAGTTATACATGGTCTCACAACTATGGCAACTTTGAAGGAGCAGTTAAATCTGATAATGGGCAACAAGATGCTGGCTTAACAACTGATTTCGATTTCCCTGCATTAATGGATGGTGCTTATGGTGATCTACCAAATGATCGCCGCCATGTGTTTAAGTTTTTTGGTAGCTATAATGTCACTGAAGAATTTGTAATTGGCTGGAACTCAACACTTTCTAGTGGTCGTCCTCGAGGAGTTCAAGGAGGAAGTTACTGGTCTACAGATGGTGATTTATACGGTAGTTATGGAGATACTTACTATGTAACTCAAGATGATGGCACAATTGACTACTTCCCTCGTGGTAGCAATGGTACAACACCTTGGACATTAACAGTTGATTTATCTGCAAGCTATGCATTCAACATAAATGGTGTTGACATGAAGGCTTCATTAGATGTATTCAATGTACTTGATAATAATCAACCAACAAGTATTGTTGATAACTATGAAGGAATTGGCTGGGCAGCTGGTGGCCGTAACCCATACTACGGTGCCGCTAAAACTTGGCAAACACCTAGATATGCGACTCTTGGTTTAGAAGTAAGGTTTTAATAATCAAGAATTGTAAATAATAAAGTTTAAAGCCGGTTATTTAATAACCGGCTTTTTCATTATAAGGAACAAATTAATCAATTACTTATTGCGGTAAATAGTTTGTATTAAATGAAAGCCAAAACGTGTCTTTATTGGACCATGAACCGTTAAAACAGCCCTTTTAAATACAACATCATCAAATGCTTTAACCATTTGACCTTTTTTAAACTCGCCTAAATCTCCACCCTTTTTCTTAGACGGGCACGTAGAGAACTTTTTCGCCATCTGACCAAAGTCATTTCCTTTAGCTATTTTTTCTTTTATTTCTTGTGCCTGTTTTTCTGTTTTTACTAATATATGTCTCGCACATGCTGTTGCCATATTAATTCCAAGAATTGAGATACATTGTTAATCTACTTTTCATAATATTTTAAATGAATTTTACTATAACATCATGGTATTAAAATTAGATTTTAATAGTTAATTTACAAAAGCATGCTTTATGACATAAAATGTCAAAATTATATTATGTTCTATTAGGCTATTCATGACAGCAATTGACCATTTATTTAAAAACAACCGTGTTTGGGCTGAAAAAATCAAACAGGAAGATCCAACATTTTTCAAATCTTTATCAGAACAGCAGAACCCAGAATACCTTTGGATAGGCTGTTCCGATTCTCGCGTACCTGCAAATGAATTACTAGGTATGCAACCAGGTGAAGTATTTGTACATCGAAATATAGCAAACCAAGTAATTCATACCGACTTGAACTGTCTTTCTGTTATTCAATATGCCGTAGAAATTTTACATGTAAAGCATATTATTGTGTGTGGCCATTATGGCTGTGGCGGTGTTCAAGCTTCTTTAGATACAGAAAGCTATGGCTTAATCGATAATTGGCTCAGGCATATTGAAGACGTTTATCGTTTCCACCAAGAAAAACTTGATGCTATCAATAATGACAAAGAAAAGGTTAATGTACTGTGTGAACTGAATGTCATTGAACAAGTAGCTAATGTTTCGAATACCACTATTTTACGAAATGCATGGAAGAATAAACAAGATATAAAAGTTCATGGCTTTGTTTATAATTTACATGACGGGATTTTAAAGAACCTTGATGTATCAGTACCTAATTAGGTCTAGAATGAGCTTTGCTATTTAACTCCATATTTCGTTGTGATGGTTTAGCTCTATTTTCACTTTAAAATAAATTACGAATGAACTAGCACAACTAACTACCCCTATTAGAAATCATTAGTTTATAAATTAATGATTTCTAAATAACACAAATTTTTAATTACCTCCTACCGAATTTTTATGCGCTTTTATCTTGCGAAAATGAGTTTTATTAATGTAGTTGCATAATATTTCAGTAAAAACATTTATTTGTAGACCCGAAGATCTATTCTTAATCCTGCCATTTCAAATTTATTATCCGACTTAGTCTTCATGGTAGTGAAAATATGTTTACATTTTATTAACAGTTAATTGATCGAAACCAAACATTTGTACTACATAAAACTTAACCTATTGGTAAAAATATGATAAAACAGTTCCGATAGTAACAATTTGTTAACAATTATCTCAATTGCCCACATTGGTTACTAATAAAAACATAAAACATAAATCTTGTCATAGGGAAAAATATTTTGAAAAAACTTAACTTACTAGCTAGTAGTATAAAAACTGCTTTGCTAATTGGTGTGGTTGGTAGTTTTAATACCTACGCCACTCAACAAGAAGATGCTGAAAAGAAAGTTGCAGTACAGGAAGTTAATGCATCAGATTTATTAGAAGAAAACCTTGAAGATGAAGAAGAAGTTGAGCGTGTCGTAGTTACCGGATCACGTATTCGCCGTAGTGAATTTTCAAATGCTTCTCCTATTCAAGTAATTAGCGGTGATATCTCTCGTGAATTAGGTCTTTTTGATGCATCAGAAATGTTGCAATCAACTAACCAAGCTGCAGGTCAGCAAATTGATAACTCTTTTGGCGGTTTTGTTCTGGACAACGGTCCTGGTTCAGCAACCATTGGTTTCCGTGGTTTAGGCGCAGAACGTACATTAGTATTAATTAATGGTCGTCGTATGGCTCCTGCTGGTGTTGGTGGCGCTCCTACTTCTCCAGATCTTAACTTGATTCCAGGTGTTATGATCCAACGTGTAGAAAACCTTTATGACGGTGCTTCTACTGTCTATGGTTCTGATGCGGTTGCAGGTGTTGCTAACGTTATTTTAAGGCA
>JAGSHH010000161.1 GCA_023954655.1 Colwelliaceae bacterium | reverse complement strand
TTCTTAGCTGCTGATAGTGCTATTGCTGTGCAAACTAAAACCATAGAAAAACCCGTTCCATACACGAAAGCGATTGCACATTCCTCAGGATGGCAATGGCAAATTCCACTGCAAGGCCGTGTTGGTAATGGGATCGTTTATAGTAGTAACTTTCTGTCTGATGATGAAGCTCGCAATACATTAATGAAAAACCTATCTGGAGAACCGATTACAGAGCCAAGAAAATTAACGTTTGCCACAGGGCGGCGTGAAAAAGCATGGCATAAAAACTGTGTTGCTATAGGCCTTTCCAGCGGGTTTTTAGAGCCATTAGAATCAACCAGTATTCACCTTGTAACGACTTCCTTAATGCGACTGATGAAATTATTCCCGTTTGGCGGTAATAGTGAATTACTTGCCAAACAATATAATCATGAAGCGAAAATAGAAGCCGAAACTATTCGCGATTTTATCATTTTGCATTATCACCTAACACAGCGTAATGACAGCCCATTTTGGGAACATTATCGCACGATGGAAATTCCTGATTCTCTCGCACATCGCATGGCTATATTTAAAGAAAATGGTTATGCGTGGCTTGATGATGTCGGTTTGTTTAGGGTGGACTCTTGGGTACAAGTAATGATGGGACAAGGAATTATGCCTGAGCAACACCATCAGGGCAGCCGTGTTCTACCAACGCAAGGCTTAAAAGAACAAATGGCTAACTTAAGAAAAATGATAGATAACTCTGTTGCACAGCTACCTGAACATGATGAATTTATTAAAAAGTATTGTCCGGCAAAACAAAGCTAATTAGTTAAGGTAATTCAATACAAATAATATGAACCTTCAATGTAATAGTACTTTAGGTATAACAAGTGAAAAATAGCGTAGTGATAGTTGGCGGAGGCACAGCAGGTTGGCTAACGGCAGGAATTATTGCTGCCCGACATTACTCGAAAAACTCACCAACCCAGAAAACTGAAATTATTCTCGTTGAATCTCCTGACGTTAAGAATTTAGGCGTTGGTGAAGGTACTTGGCCAACGATGAGAGATACTCTTCGCCAAATCGGTTTATCTGAACGTGAATTTATCTCCTGCTGTGACGGTAGTTTCAAACAAGCCTCTAAATTTATTGGCTGGTCTGAAGGTCAAGGCGAACACTATTATCATCCCTTTACTGCGCCTTCAGGTTATGGCTCTGTTAGTATGGCAGAGCATTGGTCAGCGACAAATAAAGAGTCTGATTTTGAAAGCTGGGTATGTGCCCAAGGAATAATTTGTGAAAAAAATTTAGCTCCTAAATTACCACAAATGCCTGAATATGCTTTTAGCCTTAATTATGGCTATCACCTCAATGCTGGAAAATTTGTTAAAATGCTTCACCAGCATTGTGTTGAAAAGCTAGGTGTAAAATATATACAAGGCCATGTTGAACAAGTACTTTCGGCTGAAAACGATGATATTTCAGGCATTGTATTATCGAATGGCCATCATATTACAGGTGATTTATTTATCGACTGCAGTGGTTTTTCCGCGATATTAATTGGTAAACATTACCAAATTCCTTTTGAATCAAAACAAAATATTCTCTTTAATGATACCGCGCTAGCAGTTCAAGTTGAGCATGCAACAAATGAAGTACCTATTGCTTCATGTACTGTAGCAACCGCGCAGAAAAGTGGTTGGGTTTGGGATATTGCTTTACCAAATCGTCGTGGTATAGGACATGTTTTTTCTAGTGATTTCACCAGTGTAGAACAAGCAGAAGAGGCACTATTTAGTTATATAAAACATGATCCTCTACTTGCTTCCCAACAAATCACGCCTCGCATAATTAAATTTAACCCAGGCCACCGCTCAACATTTTGGCATAAAAACTGTGTTGCTATAGGCGTGTCAGCAGGCTTTGTTGAACCTTTAGAAGCGACCGCTTTAGTGCTAATTGAAAAATCAGCTGAATGGTTGAGCCAGCAACTCCCTAAAGATAGAAAGGCAATGACAGTTTTGGCAAAAAGATTTAATAATTTAACGTTACAGCGATGGCATGAAATTATTGATTTTTTAAAGTTACATTATGTTTTAACAAACCGCACCGACAGTGAATACTGGCGAACACACCAACAAGTTGAATCTATTCCTGAGAGTTTACAAGAAGCCCTAGAATTGTGGCGTACACAAGCACCAGGAGTCTATGAAACTAATCAACGTTTTGAATTATTTTCATCAGCCAGTAAGCAATATGTTTTATACGGTATGGGTTTTATGACCGAGCCAATGTCATTAAATCAAAAAGAAGTGTCGTTAATAAAAAGGATACGCAATGAAACGCTACATAATACAGAAAAATTACTCAGTGGTTTACCAACAAATCGACAATTTTTAAGCCGTATTCTTCATAAGTAGTATTATTTATTAGGTTCTAAAAAGTCTCTTTAATGATCTGTTTTTCTTAAATTTATATATCGTTGGATGAGGCTATTTGCTTAATAATTATTTGCTCTACATCTATTAATAACTGAAGAATATCAGACACTCCCAAAAAGTTTCCAAAGCATTGCTGCCCATAGAGCAAGTTATTTTCACCTTTATATCGATGATCAATAACAGCATTACGCCAACGAGCAGCATTAACGGGTTCTTTAGCAATAAATTGAAACGTATTTAGATGCGATGATGCATTGCGAATGTGTCGAAAAAACTCAAAGGTTTCTGAGCCATCATGAAACTGCTTAACAGACTCATACGCAGTATTGGCCAACATAATACAGCACGAAACAATGTGTTCGCTGCTATTAATATCGCCGAGTTCTGCTTTAGCACGAAGAGAATGAGGAGACATAAACTTATTGTCTACAAATCTTCCAGGAAAACTTAAACTGCGATCTGGAGGAAGAAACATCTCAATTCTTTTATCAAAAATTACAGGGCTGCCACAAAGTGACACAGAAAAACATGAGATCAAGTTAAAAAAATACAGATCTTTTCTAAATTCGATATGCTCAACGTTTGACTCTGCATACTTGTTTTTATTTATCATCGGATTTTATCTATGCATTACAATTAATAAAAATTGGTGCTATTCCCTTGCTTTAGAGAAACCTTATTACTTAATCACTTAAAAGACTATCGAATTATCAGTGCATATAACATTCTACACTGTATGAATTTGTTATAAACAATGATGAAATGATAATAACGTAGATAAATACCTTCATTTCACTAAAAAATCAGGCTGAGTTAAAACATAGGCACAAACAATATAAAAGTTTGATTATTTAAACACAAAAAAACTGCTTATCGTTAAGCGTCCATTCTTAGGTGAACTTAAAAGCCCTTCTTCAGGATGAATATCCCCTGAGTGTAATAAGTTACTTGGATAAATAATCGCTCGATTCATCCGCGCTTCTACAGTATGTATTTGCTTAAATAATTTATTATCATCGTCAATATATTGAGGGTTTTCATGTAGTTTTTCAGCAACAGCTTCATTTTTAAGGGTAGTCGCATATTTATTAAACCGTTGCTCATTTATCCGCTCAAAACCTGATTTTTTATGTTGATAAAAAGATGTACCACCATGCTTTGCATCGCAGAGGAAATGTACAATTGCATATTGATTTTCAATCGCTGTATCAAAATGAGGTAACATTTGAATAGGACGTAATTTTTCTACTTGAGTATTAACTATTGAAAAGGCAGAAAAAATAACCTTGAAGCTGGTTGCATCTTCCATCATAAAAGAAGACTTTATTAGAGGTAACAAATGGTCAAGTTGTTCTCGGTATCCTTCAGGTGCAGGTTTTCGAACACCGGGATAATAGTCATTTTTTTGCAACTGAAAATCAACATTATTAGCATCTTTTTTTTCAGCTAATGCAACTAAGTTTTGCGGTTGTTCAACGAAGTTATCAATAATCAATATAGGGGTCTTTTCATCACCTATTAATATTTTGGATACTGTTAAGGCAGGATTTAAAACAAAATTAAACATACTATTTTCTAGATAGTTACAATCACGTTTTATTTCTCTAATCTTTGATTTCTCTATTTTTTGATTTTTCAAATCAATTAATGCATGAATTTGACCAAGAGAATTTATCAAAGTATATATCGGTGACAATAGATTGGTTTTATGTAGAGTTAACAATTGTTCATCATTTAATGCTTCAAGCTTGTCTTGATTGATCGTATATAGTCCATTCAGTTTGGTCAGTTTTTGGTTTGAAAAAGTAATATCTAAAGATAATGCTTCAATTAAATCCATATTTTGCAAACACTCCAATAACCATTGATTATCAGCTTCACCTGAAAGTAATTGTACTAAACAAGACTTAGATTGTTGGAAAAATTCCGTTTCGAATCCTCTATCATCAAATATAGATGCACCACCTTCAGGAACTATTGTAGGGCTTTCGGTATCAATAAAAACATCATAGTCACCATTATTATTGCTATCATTTTGACTGACTGAGAAAGGTTGTCGTCTAATTTGTAAGGGCAAATACAATCCTTGCCATTCTTCGTTTTGCCAATAAAGGTTTTCTCCTACTTCAAAACCTAACAATACGGTAAAAGCAAATTTTCCTGTTTCTTCGTTTTTTGCCAATACAATAGGGTATTGCACTGCCAAGTCGACGAACTCAGATAAAACAACAGGGATTAAATGAAGGTCAGCACCATGGCATTCCACTTTATTTGGATCAACTTTAAGGTTTGAATGCTTTTTATTATCGACTGGAACCAAGCTTGCCATTTAATTCTCTTTTAGAGCATATCTTTTTAGCAAAAGTACAAACTTTATACTTTGAAGGGTTTATATAACATTTAGAAACTGCCACGTACACCAAATGAAATACGACGACCACTATCAACAACTTTTAATAATTGATTAGAAAAACGACCACGACTGTGAGTATATTCTTCAGTTAAGTTGATGCCCTCAACAAATATTGAAATTTGATCATTAATTTCGTAGCTCGCACTTGCATCAATTTGAGAATAATCTTCAACATAAGTCACTCCGTCACCATTCTCTTGAATTAAGCTATACAAAAAAGTATCTCTCCAGTTATAAGCAATTCGCGCTTGTATTGGACCAGCTTCATAAAAGGCGATTACGTTAGCTGAATCACTTAAGCCTGTTACAGCAAATACTTGCGAAATATCAGCATTATCGAGCTCAGCATCACTATCTACGATAGTTACATTGGCTAAAAGACCAAAACCACTGCCCTTAAAAGTATGTTGAGCAGCAATTTCCCAACCATCTACTGTCGCAGACTCACCATTACTTGGTACAGTATTGGTAAATACTGCAACTTCATCATCATCATCAGGTGCTTTCATATCAGAACCTGTTGATGGATCTGTTAACAAGCCGTTTAATGTTTCAAACGTTCTGTCCTTTTTAATATTAATAATAAAGTTAGCAACATGTTTTCTGAAATAACCCGCAGAAACATAACTAGCATCGTCATAATACCATTCAAGTGATAAATCTAAGTTATTAGAGTTAAATGGGACCAAACCTGAATTACCAGAAGTCGATTTCAAATTACCCTGGCGTACAGTTGTAAAAGTTGTGATAGGTCTTAAGCTACTTAAAGTAGGCCTAGTAAGAGTTTTAGATACCGCGGCCCGAGCTACTAAATCATCACTTATTTCAAGTTTTACACTGAAATTAGGTAAGATTTGTGAATAAGCATTTTTTTCTGTGAAATCAGAAGTAGCTCCAAATGTCGGTAACATTTCTGTGGCATCAAGTATCGACAAATTTTGCACATTTGCTTGAGTTGAATCAACCGAAACATCAATATTTTCATAGCGGAAACCAGCAGTACTCGAAATGAAAATATCAGAAAATTCTCCTTCAAAGTCTACTTCAAAATATGCTGATATAGTTTTTTCTGTTACTTCAAAAGAGTCGTTAGTTTTTACTGCATCAAAATCAACTCCTTCAATATTACCTAAAAAATCAAACAAGGCTTCACCATCAAAGGATAACCATTTGGATGGTGTACGACCACTACCACTAATACCACTTAGGAAATCATTTCCTGCATCAAAAGTTTCTTGTGGAAATGCGTCAATATTTGGGAAATCCGTGTAATTGCAATATGTACAGTGAATACCACTATTGGTATTATTCCACTTGTTTACTGCTTTAGTTTCAGAAGAATACATTAGACCGAATTTTGCTGAAGTAAAAATAGTGTCTTTCTCTACAATATAAACACTGTCCCATTTCAATTGAGTAACATCATCTTCAACCTCATCACCATTACGGATCATTACATGAGCACCGCTGTTTGAAGGATCTAAATAATCAGAAACACCTCTAGGCTCAACATATTCAGGGCTACTGGGATCTTGAATAACACCATCAACCTCTTGTTGGCCTGCATAAATACCTGAATGAGGAGAAACGAAATCTGTGTAGTAAGGTAGAATATTATCGTCAAGGTTCCACCTTACTCGATTAGCATAACCTAAAAGAGCCAAACTACCGCCACGGCCATTATTCGCCGCACGAGTAGCGTTTGAGTGACTAAGATCAAACTTCATATTTATATGATCGTCATAATACCAATCAACATTTACACCAAAGGAAGTTGACTGAGTTAAGCGATCTGCTTTTTTTGCATGAAAGTCAGTTGCTAAACCAACTTGTTGATACATATCTATCACTGTGCCATTTTCATCAACAACAATATTTTCAACATTATCAGAGGTAAACCAATGGCCATATGATGTTGTATCTGATCTAACATCAAAATCTGAATATAAAACATCCGCTGTAATGATAAGGTTATCAACAGGCGCATATTGTAAAACTAAATTTGTATTTATACGCTTACGTTCTTCTGTTGTAACTAATGAATCAAAATTTTGAGGGATAAAAACATTGCCTACGTACTCTTGCCCAGAAGTTGTTTTGGGCACTCCCCGAGTGAATGAAGAATTTTCTCTCCAACCATTTGATTGTGCACGGTTAAAACGAGTATCACGATCTAAATAAGAAACAGCCAATAAAGCACCTAGGGTGTCGTCACTAAAAACATTACTCATTAAAAGCGAAGCTTGAGGTGTGATTTCTTCACTATTACCGTCATAAATGCCTTTAACACTCCCTGCCAACTTAAAACCACTAATTGCAAAAGGTCTTGCAGTTTTAATATTAACCGTTGAACCTATACCACCAGATTGCATTGCAGCAGAAGATGTTTTTTGAACGTCTAAACTTTTTACCATTTCAGCGGCGATAGTATCAAAATTGAAATCACGACCAGCATCTTCTGATGCTATTTGGCGACCGTTCACTAAAACAGTATTAAATTGTGGTCCAAAACCACGAACAGTAATTTTTTGCCCTTCACCCCCAGAACGGTCAATTGATACACCGGTAATTCGTTGTAGTGATTCCGCTAAATTAGTATCTGGAAATTTACCTATGTATTCAGCTGAAATAGAATCAACTACGCCGCTTGCTTCACGTTTAGTACCTATGGCTCGACTTAATGAACCTCGTATTCCTCTAACTTCAATTACTTCTATTTCAGGTTTGGCAACTGCTGACATTGAAACAGTTTTATCCGCATCAGTACCCAAAGCTTTGTTATTTTCATTAATTACTATATCGTTTTTTTGTTCAACTATTGGATCAATTAAAATGGATAGCTGTCCACTTTTACTCACATCTGTTTTAAGGCCAGTACCTTTAAGTAACATTTGGAGTGCGTTCAATATTGAATGTTGTCCAAATACAGGATTCGTTTTCTTCTCAGCCATTTTTCCTAAAGGAAAAAGCAACGTTATATTCGCTTGTTCTGCAAAATTGATAAGTGAAAGATCAGCCCTTTGTCTTGGAATATTGAACATCACTTTATTATCCTGTTCTTCTGCAACTACCCAATTACTTGAGAAGGAGTAGATAAGCACTAAGGAAATAACACGCGTTCGAATTATTCGACATTTCAAACAAAAAGTATGACACCAAACATAAAAAAAAGATGATTGGCTTTTGATTTCCTTCCTTAGAAAATACTTAAGTAATTGAAGTTTTTTATTTTGCTTAATAATCATTTTGATATTTTACGATGCCTAATTATTATTATTTTTTAGCATTTAAATTT
>JAGSHH010000021.1 GCA_023954655.1 Colwelliaceae bacterium | reverse complement strand
ATTGTTAGTCAAATTAAACAAGTGATGAAAACCGAGTGTTGTTCGGTTTATTTGGCGGACCATCAAAAACAGCATTTTATATTAATGGCTTCTGATGGATTGGCAAAAGACTCGTTATGACATACAACCATTGGTTTTACAGAAGGTCTTATTGGTTTAGTTGCTCAGCGAGAAGAACCATTAAATATTGCCAATACTAAATCTCACCCCCACTTTATACATGCTCCAGAAGTCAAAGAAGAAAACTTTAATGCCTTTTTAGGTACACCAATTATTCACCAAAGAAAAGTATTAGGCGTTATTTCTATTCAACAAGAAAAAGCGCGTTTTTTTAATGAAAATGAAGAAGCTTTTATAGTTACGCTTGCTGCTCAAATTGCTACAGCTATGGCAAATGCTGAAGCTACTGGTTTGATCGCTCAGCATCAAGGGAATAGTCAATGGACTAAGGCCATTCAAGGAGCATCAGGTTCATCAGGGGTGGCTTTAGCGCCTTTGCTATTAGTGCAGCCGAATGCCGATTTAGCGGCTATTGCAATGACAAAGGCTAGTAATATACTTGTTGAGCATAAGCGGTTTGAAGAAGCGGTAAGTAAAACACGTACTGATTTTGATCAAATGGCCGATAAGCTTGAATCGATAATTTTTGATAACAGCTTAGATATTTTTGAAATGTATAAGCAACTACTAAATAAAGATAATTTAGGTCGTGAAGTTGCTGAAAAAATAGATGAAAGCTGGAATGCTGAAAGTGCATTAAAATTAGTTATCGACGCTTATGTGATACAATTTGAAAGCCTGGAAGATAATTATTTACGGGAAAGGGCTAGCGATATTAAGGACCTGGGTAATCGCTTATTATTTAATCTACAAGCCCTAAGTTTAGTCAAAGAAATAATACCTGAAAAATTCATTTTAGTTGCAGAAGATGTGACTGCTTCTATGGTTGCGGAATATCAACATTTAGGTCTTCGAGGAATTGTTTCATTACAAGGCTCAAATAATTCACATGCGGCAATCTTAGCTAGAGCCCTAGCATTACCTGCGGTCATGGGTATTGAGCGAATACCCCTTGGGAAGTTAGATAAACATTTATGCATTATTGATGGTTATAGCGGTGAACTGTTTGTTGACCCCAATGAAGCATTAATTAGAGAATATGAACATTTAATAGCGGAAGAAACAGCGTTAGCTGTCAAAGTTAAGGAAGTAGAACAATTACCATCAATAACACCTGACGGTAAAGAAATTGAACTATTACTAAATGCAGGGTTGTCTTCAGGTTTTGAGCATTCAAAAAACTCTGGCGCTACAGGAATTGGTTTATACCGAACTGAAATTCCTTTTATGAGTAAAAGCTATTTTCCATCTGAGCTTGAACAAACATCGTTATACCGCCAAGTATTAGAAGCTTTTCCTGAACAATTAGTCACTATGCGAACTTTAGATGTTGGTGGTGATAAATCATTGCCCTATTTCCCTATAAATGAAGATAACCCGTTTTTAGGCTGGCGTGGTATAAGGATCACTTTAGATCATCCTGAAATATTTTTATTACAAATACGTGCGATGTTAAGGGCTAATGTAAATTCTCAAAACTTAGAAATTATGCTGCCAATGATTTCTAGTGTGGCTGAAGTTGATGAAGCAATAAGATTAATTAATCAAGCTCATTTTGAATTATCTTCTGAATTGGAATTTAGTAATAATAAAACATTAGCGCGCCCACGAATTGGGATTATGATTGAAGTACCCAGTGTTATTTTTCAATTAGCTGACCTAGCGAAAAAAGTAGATTTTTTCTCGGTAGGGAGTAATGACTTAACCCAATACTTACTTGCTGTTGATCGAAATAATGCCCGTGTTGCTAGTATTTACAGTTCATATCATCCAGCCGTATTGAAAGCTTTGCATTTGATAGCACAAGAATCAAAAAAACATGCTATACCGCTTAGCTTATGTGGCGAACTCGCTAGTGAACCTGCAGGCGCATTATTATTATTAGCAATGGGCTATGATAAATTAAGTATGAACCCTCATAATATTTCTCGTATAAAGTGGGTTATAAGACATGTTGAGTTTAAAATAGCTCAAACTATTTTGTCTAAAGCACTTACTTTTTCTAATGCTAAACAGGTACATAGTTATTTAAATGAACAATTAGAACTTCTAGAGTTAGGCGGTTTTGTTCGAGCTGGTATGTAGTTAATTCTTACTTTGTAGGCAATTAATTTTTTTGTTGAGTAAGGGTGTTCAATTTAGGTTTACTTTATGTTTTTTACAGTATTAATCGCATGTGCAGTACTAGGTTGTTTAGCTGGTTTTTTGGCTGGATTATTAGGTATAGGTGGCGGTTTAGTTATAGTACCCGCTTTAGTGTATTTATTACCGAGTTTAGGTTTTGCAACAGAAGTTGTAATGCCTGTTGCTATTGCCACATCGTTAGCGTCTATTGTTTTCACCTCTGCATCAGGAACATTCGCCCATCATAAAAATAATAATATACCGTGGAGCATTGCAAAACAGTTGATGGCAATGATTGCCGTAGGTGCATTGTTAGGTGCGTATATAGCTGACTCTTTATCAAGTGAACTATTAACTTATATTTTTGCTACTGCAGTTACCATGTTAGCGAGTTATATGTTGTTTTCAGTCAAAATTGAGAAAAGCAAACCACTCCCTAGTCATTGGATGATAAAAACGATTGGTTTAGGTACCGGTTATATCTCTAGCCTTATGGGTATTGCAGGGGGAGCTATTTTAGTGCCTGTATTAACTTATTATTCGTTATCGATAAGACAAGCAATAGGTACTGCTACCGTTTGTGGCTTTGTTGTTGCGGTATTTGGTGCTACTGGATTTATTTTTACGGGTTTAGACCAAACTGATTTACCCTCATGGAGTTTAGGTTATATTTATTTGCCAGCTTTGCTTGGTATTATCTCTACATCATCACTATTTGCACCTTTCGGGGTTAAAATGGCGGAGAAATTACCAGTCAGGTATTTAAAACGTATTTTTGCTAGTTTCTTAATTTTAGTGGCAATAAAAATGGTTATTTCACAACTATAAGTTAGTAATTTTCGTGGTATTCACATGGTAATTTCGGCATAATTTAGATGATAAAAATTCTCAATTCTTACGATAAATTTTAGGAAAAATAATGAAAGCTTATTTAGATTTAATGCGCCATGTATATGAACATGGAGTAGAAAAGTCAGATCGAACAGGTACAGGCACTAAAAGTATTTTTGGCCACCAAATGAGATTTGACTTATCTAAAGGTTTTCCATTAGTGACGACTAAAAAATGTCATTTAAAATCTATAATTCATGAATTATTATGGTTCATTAAAGGTGAATCAAATATTGCCTACTTAAAAGAGAATGGTGTTAAAATTTGGGACGCTTGGGCAACACCTGAAGGTGAGTTAGGGCCAGTATACGGTGTGCAATGGCGTAATTGGCCAGCATCTGATGGTGAAACTATTGATCAATTAGCACAACTCATCGATGATTTAAAAAATAACCCAGATTCTCGTCGTCATATTATTACTGCTTGGAACCCTGCGTTGTTACCTGATACTTCAATTAGCCCAGATGCAAATGCTGCAATAGGTAAACAAGCGCTTCCACCGTGTCATACCCTTTTTCAGTTTTATGTGTTAGAAGGTAAGTTGTCATGTCAACTTTATCAACGTAGTGCTGATATATTTTTAGGTGTGCCGTTTAATATTGCTAGTTATGCATTATTTACGATGATGATTGCACAGGTATGTGATTTAGAGTTAGGTGATTTTGTTCATACTTTTGGTGATGCACATTTATATTTAAACCATATGGAGCAAGTACAAGAGCAATTGTCACGAGAGCCTTTGTCATTACCAACAATGGCAATTAATCCTGATGTTAAAAGCATTTTTGATTTTACTTTTGAAGATTTTGAGCTTAAAGATTATCAAGCTCATCCACATATTAAAGCAGCTATTTCTGTATAGGTAATTAGTGGTTTAATGAAGGTAATACAACAGGAGCAAAAGCTCCTGTTTTTATGTCACTAGCTAAATTTTTTTCATTCTTAATATTATCCATGCATTCGCATAAACTTAGCGAGCAAAGCTTCTTCGTTTTCTATGTGCAAAGGGTCCTTTTGTATGCAATCTATTGGACAAACAGATATACATGTTGGTTCATCATAATGCCCAATACATTCAGTACACTTTTTAGGATCAATTTCATAGATTTCTTCTCCTAAAGTGATTGCTTTATTAGGACATTCTGGGTCACACATATCACAATTAATACATGATTTTTTAATGATTAAGGCCATTATTAATTCTATTTTTCTTGGTTTTGTGCAAAAGGGTGGCGAGTTGTACCACCTTCATCGAGATAACGCATAATAATTGCAAACTTTAAATCAAGTTCAGTTTCAAGCTTGATGAAAACAACATGGCCCGATCCTTTCGCATCATTAACCTGTTCTCCTTTTTTATTTTCCATATGAGCAAGTGTGAATGATACATTGCCTGACGGTGTCATTAACTCAAGTTGATCGCCGATTAAAAACTTATTTTTAACATCAATTTCTATGAGTTTAGAATCTTCGTTTCGGCTTATTACTTCACCAACAAATTGCTGAGTATCACTTTTCGAATAGCCGTAATCATAATTTTGGGTATCCCCATGGCGATGGCGTTGTAAAAAACCTTCCGTATAACCACGATGGGCTAAGTGTTCTAAATCAGAATTTAATGTTGGATTAAATGGTTTATCAGCCATCGAATCTAAAATAGCTTGGTTATAGATTTGAGCTGTTCTTGCGCAATAATAAAAAGACTTTGTACGGCCTTCTATTTTAAGTGAATGTACACCCATTTTTACGAGGCGATCTACATGTTCAACGGCTCGTAGATCTTTTGAATTCATAATATAAGTACCATGCTCGTCTTCAAAAGCAGGCATATATTCACCAGGTCGACCTTGTTCTTGTAGTAACACAATATCATCTATTGGCTTTTCATCTGGAATGTAAACATCTACAGGTTGTGCAATTACATCCCCTGTTTCTGTTTCTTTTGCATCATGAACGTCATATTTCCAACGACATGAGTTGGTACATGTACCTTGATTCGGGTCTCGCTTATTAATATAGCCGGATAATAAACATCGGCCAGAATAAGCCATACAAAGAGCACCGTGTACAAATACTTCTATTTCCATTTCAGGACACTGAAAGCGTATTTCTTCAATTTCATCTAGCGATAATTCACGGGATAAAATGACTCGCTCAACCCCTTGTTGATACCAGAACTTCACTGTAGACCAATTAACAGCATTTGCTTGCACCGATAAGTGAATTGACATTTCAGGAAAGTTTTCACGAACCATCATAATTAAACCAGGATCAGACATGATTAAAGCATCTGGCTTCATCGCAATAACAGGAGAAATATCTTTTAAAAACGTTTTGAGTTTGCTGTTATGCGGAGCAATATTGTTGACCAAATAAAACTTTTTACCAAGTTGGTGCGATTCATCAATTCCTTGTTTGATTGTTTCGAGATTAAATTCGTTGTTACGTACCCTTAAAGAATAGCGAGGCTGACCTGCGTATACAGCATCAGCACCATAAGCAAAGGCGTACCGCATATTTTTTAAGCTACCTGCAGGGGAAAGCAGTTCTGGTTTAATCATCTTCATAACACTCAAATTAAGGGGCGCAAAATTATAATTAAGCGCTCAGAACTGTGCAAATAAATAACCTGATCTAAATCAACGAATGCATATTAAAATGAAAAATATCTATTCGTAAAACTTTTAAAGAAGAGAATAAAATAAATAATAAATAGATTGTAAAAAAAGTGAATAAACCCTGTCTTATCATAAATATGTGCTACTTTTAAAAAAGAGAAAAAATAATATAAGGGTTCTTTATGGGAACGGAAAATGCGCTTTACACCATTTTAGTGGAAAAAATAAAACAAGAATCTTTAGTTTTACCGACATTACCTGCAATCGCATTAAAAGTTAGACAGGCAGCAGATGATCCCGATATTAATTTGGGGCATATGAGTGAAATTATTTCTCATGATGCTGCACTTTCAATGGGTATGTTAAAAGTTGCTAATAGCGCTATGTTAGGAAGAGGGGTGAAGGCAGAAAGCGTCAGTCAAGCTGTCACAAGAATTGGTTTAAGACAAATTAAAAGTATCTCGACAGCAATGGCACTTGAACAAGTTTTTATTTCTAAAAATGAAATAGTATCAATGTATTTGAAAAAATCATGGGCTAAAACGGTAGATGTTGCTTCGGTGGCAATTTCTTTAATGACATTTTATTTAAAAGAGCATAAGCATTCACCTTTAATGTTAGACACAGTAACGTTAGCTGCACTTATTCATAGTATTGGTGTTTTACCTATTTTAACAGAAGCTGAAAATCATCCGGATGTGTTTGCTAACCCAACATTTTTACAGCAAGCCATTATCAAATTATCGAGCAGTATTGGTGCTGAAGTAACCAAAGCTTGGGATCTTTCTCAAGATTTTACCGATATAGTCAAAAATTGGAGCGATCTAACAATATTACCGGCTGAGGTTAATTATTTAGATTTTATTCGTGCTGGGGCAATATACAACGGTATTTTTAAAAACGAATCGACTAAAGAAATTTTGCTAAAAAGTTATGTGAGCAAAGGAATTATGCCTGATATTAACTTTATGAGAAATGATGAATTTACAGAGATGGTAACCGAAGTGAAAACAATGTTCGGTTAATGTAATAACTGACTGTTTTAAAATTTTTAACAAGACATTTAAGGTAAATAAAAAGACAAAATAATGCCTTTTTATTTACTTTAATGAATACTTTATTCTTCAAGATAATCAGTTGTTTTAACTGAAAACTCAGCTAATAAATCATCAATAAAACGATTTATTTCACCTGCCATTAATGCAAAATCAGCATCAAGTCTTGCGATTACATCATCTTTATCTATGTCTTCATTTTGTTCATGAATTACATCAAAAAACTTTACGCGTTTAATCGCAAGGTCATCACATAATATACAAGATAAAGCTTCATCCCATTCTAGTGCTAATTTAACTACAAACTTTTCAGCGTCTAAATGCACTTTAATTTCGTCGCTATCTAAGTCTTGATTTTTTACTCTGACAACAGCCCCATCATCGCCGAGTGCATGAAACTCTGCTTCCGTACCTAATTGAAAATTATCACCTATATTTTTTTCAACTAACCAATCCGTCATCAGTTCATCAGGTGCTTTTTCTGGTGAAACGCTAGTTACAGGAAGGGTCCCTAAAACCTTACGCAGTAAAGCTAAAAAATCTTCTGCCTTACTTCTACTACTGGTATTAATAACAATAATATTATGTTCAGGATTGATATATGCGTGCGTATCAGAAATGCGAGAAAATGCACGAGGTAACAGTTCAAAAATTATATCTTCTTTAAATTGTTCTTTTTCTTTTTTAGTTGCACCACGTGATTGTTCTTCTTGAAGTTGTGCAACCTTTTTTTCAACCATATCTTTTATAACAGGCGCAGGTAATATTTTTTCTTCTTTCCTTGCACATAAAAGATGATTGCCATTTACTGAATGAACGGCACTACTTCCATTTTTCCCAAGAGCATTGACCCACCCAAAATGTGACATTTCAGTTGAACCGCATGGAGTAAATAAATGTTCATTAAGATGTTTTTCTAGATCTTGTTCTGACCATTTAAATGGACGAGTAAAAGCGAAAAAATAGAGATTTTTGAACCACATTAAGGCTATCCTTCGGCCAAAAATGGCCTTTAAACAAAAAGAAGAGTATCTTAACTTAATTCAATTAGTGAGTCATATATTAAGTGGCTCAGTTGACATGGGATGTTATCTCATGTCATCAAAAGCGATTTGATAACGAAGTCCTTTATTTTCATCAGAACTGGCTGTAACCGTGCCGTTCAAAGTATCTGTTACTAGACTGTGTATTATGTGTGTACCAAGACCTGTCCCACCTTTTCCAGACTTTGTTGTAAAGAAAGGGTCAAACAATGATGAAAGAGCGTCTTGAGACATACCAAGGCCATCGTCTTCATAGGTTATTTGAATTTCACTATTTTGCATTGCAACAGCGATATTAATTTTTCCTCGATTAATACCTTCAAAGCCGTGAATAATAGAATTGATAATCAAATTTGTGAATATTTGTGATATTGCACCCGCGTGGCAATAAATTTCAATGTTGTCTGAGCAATCAATATTAATTGTATGGTTGGTCTTTTTTAACTTTGGATGTAAAGATTGAATAATTTCATCAATATATTTAGCTAAGTTTATTTGACGAATTTTATCGCTTGTTTGATCAACAGCTACTTGTTTATAACTCGTGATTAAATCGGATGCTCGATTAAGATTATTTATTAATAAATCAATGCTTTGTGCTGCATTTTGTCTAAACTCGTCAAGTCCACGTTTACTAAGCTTATTATCATTAATATCGCCATTAAGTTTTGTTAACAAGTCAGATAAATAACTCGTTGAAGTTATGCTAACACCAATTGGTGTATTAATTTCGTGTGATACTTCAGCTGATAAAGTACCTAGAATAGCCATTTTTTCAGCATCTAAAAGTCTTTCTTGTGCTTTTTTTAGTTCATGAATAGAGCTTTTAAGTTCATTATTGGTATTTGTCAGAGTTTTTTCTGTTTGGCTTCGGCGACTATTTTCAGCTTTAAGTTGTCCTTGTTGAGTAAGCAATTCTCTCTGCTGCATCTCCATTTTTAACATGGTAGTACTAAGTGAAGAGGTCTTTTTTGCTACTTCTTGTTCAAGCATTAAATTTTGTTCATCAAGTTTATTGTTTGAGTCAATAATTTTACTTTGTGCCGTTGCCAGCTCATCTTTATAACGAGTTAATTCTGAGAGTAAATTGTTATAAGCATTCTGTAATATACTTAACTCATTTCTCTCATAGTTAACCATGTGAAGTTTCGATGCTTCAGGATCATCTATATCAAACTGGTTTATTTGTTCTGTTAATTCGTTTAATGGGTTAGTTAATAATTGAGAGAATGCAATTGAAAATAAAAATACCAGTGCAGCTGTTTTTACCATTGCATTACCAATAAGGAAATAAATACCAACTTCAATTCGATCAAAAATCACTTGGTTACTGGATAATAAAGTTACAGTACCAACTTTTGTCGTTCTTCCTGAAAACTCAAAAATTAGAGGGAAACTATAACCAAATAAGCCTTCAGATAATGAGTTTATGTTGAAGTAACTGTGTTTTTCTTTTTCTAATTTAATGTCACTATCTTGTGTTTTATTTTCACCTAGTTGTGTGATTACTTGATTGTTTTCGTCAGTAACTTTAATCCCTTTAATCATAGGGATGGCAACTAAGCCTTCTGCTATATCAATGGCTTGTTGAGTATTTAATTCCCATACGGCTCTCGTTAAACTACTACTAAATGTTTTTTCTAAAGTCAGCAATTCACTATTAATATGGCTTTTTGTATTGATGTATTCAGCACCAATTTGCACACAAGTGACCAGAAAAGTTAAAACAAAATAAAAAGACAAAACACGAGTTAATAGCTTTCGAGAAATGCTCGTTACTTTCATTTTATAACCTTTAACTTATGAACAGATAATTTGATAATAGCTCTTTTGATAGCCGATTAAAGTCTTTTTTTTAAAATCACTGCTTTTTTTGAAAAAAAGACTTAGTTTTCCAAGATATAGACTATACTTTTCGCAAATAAAAAAAATTAAGATGTAATATAATTGTAGTAATTAATACATAAAACTGACTCCATTTATTCATTTTTATGTAAAAAAAAGTACACATTGTCACAAAAATGTCATCTTTGAGAGGCAGAATGTGCGACAAATTAATACAAAACAACATTAAAGGGTTTACACATGAAACTTTCTTATAGCGCTATAGCCGCAGCACTTTTAACAGCAATATCTGTATCTACGTACGCTGCAGATGTCACTATTTATGGTAAAGCAAATGTTTCTGTTCAGTCTTCAGATGAAGGAGAAGGAACTTTTACCGAAGTTAAAAGTAATGCTTCTAGAATTGGCTTTAAGGGAACACACAAATTATCAGACGACCTAACTGTCGTTTATAAAGCTGAATTTCAAGTCGACTTAGATGGGGATTCTGATAAAGGTGATAGCATCACTGATCGTAATCAATATATAGGTTTAAAAGGTAACTTTGGTGAAGTTCTACTAGGTAAAAATGATACGGTATTAAAACAATCTCAAGGGAAAGTTGATTTATTCAGTGATTTGAATGGTGATATTAAAAACCTTTGGAAAGGTGAAAATCGTATGGCAGATACCATTACTTATAAATCTAATAAATTCAATGGCTTTCAATTAGGTGTTACCTATGTTGCTGAAGATAGTGTTGATGGTGAAGATGCAACATCTATTGCTTTAATGTACGGTGATAAGGCGTTAAAAAAATCAAAAATATATGCTGCTGTTGCAGTTGATTCAGAAATGAAAGGCTACGATGTCACACGTTTTACTGTTCAAGGTAAGCTATCAGGCTTTACCCTAGGTGCCATGCTCCAGAATCAAGAGCAAGTTTCTACAGGCCAAGAAATGGATGGCTTTTTGGCTTCAGCAAAATACTCAATTGACAGTTGGACTTTAAAAGCTCAAATGCAGACTGCTGAATTTGATGGCGGTGATGACAAATCAGGTGTAACTGTAGGTGCTGATTATAAACTTGCAAAGAACACTAAACTTTATACTTTCTATACTACATTTGATATGGACAGTGGTGCTGATGAAGATTACTTAGCAGCAGGCATTGAATATAAATTCTAGTTTTACCTAGTCAGTTAAATAATTAAAAGCGGCTTTAAGCCGCTTTTTTCTTGCCTAAAGCGAATAGTTAGTGAATGATTAGCTAAAATTTTAAGCGTGTAATAAAATTGTCACAAAAACTTATCACAATGTTCATTAGAAGTTGTCAATTGGCTAACAGGATTTTTTTTACATGAACAGACAAATATTGGTTGTAGAAGATGAGACACCGATCAGGGAAATGATCACCTTTGTTTTAGAGCAAAATGGCTTTAATACGATTGAAGCTGAGGATTATGAAGATGCAAAAGCTAAAGTTGTTGAGCCTTACCCAGATCTTATTTTATTAGATTGGATGCTTCCCGGTGGCACAGGGGTAAAATTGGCTAAAACATTAAAGCAAAATGAATATACCCGCTCGATCCCAATTATCATGTTAACGGCTCGTGCAGATGAAGATGATAAAGTAAAAGGTTTTGATGTTGGTGTTGATGATTATGTGACAAAGCCTTTTTCTCCTAAAGAACTTATTGCGCGTATTAAAGCTGTTATTCGTAGAGTTTCACCTACTGCACTTGAAGAAGCTATTGAATTCCATGGTATGAAGCTTGACCCTGTTGCTCACCGTGTTTCGATTAATGATAGAGCATTAGATTTAGGGCCAACAGAATTTAGGTTGTTGCACTTCTTTATGACACACACTGAACGAGTTTATAGTCGTGAACAATTATTAGATAATGTTTGGGGCACAAATGTGTATGTTGAAGATAGAACAGTAGATGTTCATATTAGACGATTAAGAAAAGCGATAGCTGGGGAAGGTCATGAAGACTTTATCCAAACTGTTCGTGGCTCGGGTTATCGTTTTTCTGGTAAAATTAAGATGGGCATTTAAAGTACGGTTATATGCATTTTCGTTTATCTGCAAGAACGATAATTAGTCGTTTAATTATTACTTTAGCGTTAAGTGCTATTGTTGGCTTTTTATTGGGTAACACATTTCTATTTGTTGCTTTTAGTTCTGTCACCATTTTAATTTGGCATTATCACCACTTATTAAAATTAATTAAGTGGTTGTGGCGAAGTAAAACTATTTCTCCTCCTGAATCTGAAGGTGTTTGGGGAAGAATTTATGACGGTCTATACAGACAAACAAAAAAATATCGTAAAAAACAAAAAATACTGAATGAAAAAATCCGCCAATTTAGAGACGGTGCAGAAGCGTTACCTGATGCTGCATTAGTGCTATCTGATGAATTAATTATTGAATGGGGAAATAAAAAAGCACAACGTTTACTTGGTATTCGTTGGCCTGGAGATATTGGTCAACGTATCGATAATTTATTACGATTTCCCGAATTTAGTCAATATTTAGAAGAAGGCAATTTTGAAACGCCTTGTCATATTCCTTCACCAATCAATGCTGAAGTTATTTTAGAGTTACGACTGATGGCTTACGGCACTGAACAAGTTTTATTTCTGGCTAGAGATGTAAGTAAGATTCATCGGCTGGAAGAAATGCGCCGTGATTTTGTTGCCAATGTTTCTCATGAATTAAAAACGCCATTAACCGTTGTACGTGGTTATGTTGAAATGGTGCAAATGACTGAACATGCTCTCGACCCCTACTGGCATAAAGTTTTTAATACCATGGAAACACAAGTCTCCAGAATGGACCGCCTTGTTGAGCAATTGCTGGTGCTCTCTCGCGTAGAAGTTAAAACTGACGAAGAAGATAAACAATTTATTGATATGCCTAAGCTTATTAATGCTTTAGTAGATGATAGTAAATGGCTTAATCAAGAAAAAAACCATCAGGTTAGTGCTGAAATAGATGAAAAACTATGTATTGAAGGGATTGATAATGAAATTAAAAGTGCCTGCCTTAATCTAATATCAAATGCGATCAGTTATACCCCCGCCAACGGCAACATATTTATTTCATGGCAAATGGCAGGTAACAAGGCCAAGTTTTTAGTTAAAGATGATGGTCCAGGTATTCGTCCTGAAAATGTTAACCGTATTACTGAACGCTTCTTTCGAGTTGATAAATCTAGATCTCGAGACACCGGCGGTTCAGGTTTAGGACTTGCCATTGTTAAACATGTGCTTAATCACCATCATGCTGAGCTATCTATTAACTCTAAATGGGGTGAAGGAAGTGAGTTTATTATTTATTTCGACCCTAAATGCGTTCGCGTTATTAGTTAGCCTGAATCAAGTAGGTTAAGTATTTCTATTTATAATAAAAAACCTATTCATCACACATTTTCTAGAGTTAAAAAGAACTTGATACTTTTATGTAAAATTAATGACAGTAATTTTACGGTTGTCATATAAGTGTCACAAACCTTAAATATAATTGTCATATTAGCTTTATATAGTGTTCACAAATTAACAAGGTTATACCAATAAAAAATGAAATTGGTATACAACTCTCATTGGAGAATAATATGAGTTTCAAACGTGCAATCAGTATTATTGGTTTAGCAAGCTTGGTGAGTTTTTCATCATTAGCGGTAGATAAAGATTTACCTGTTTATAAAAAAGTAAGTGGTGTTTCGGGTAATGTATCTTCTGTTGGTTCAGACACATTAGCTAACATGATGACATTTTGGGCTGAAGAATTTAAACGTACTTACCCAAATGTTAATGTTCAAATTCAAGCGGCAGGTTCTTCTACGGCTCCACCAGCTTTAACTGAAGCTACTTCAAACTTAGGACCAATGAGTCGTAAAATGAAGTCTCGTGAAATTGAAGCATTCGAAAAGCGCTATGGTTATAAGCCAACTGCTGTTCGTGTTGCAATAGATGCATTAGCGGTATTTGTTCATAAAGATAACCCATTAAAAGGTCTACGTATTGACCAAGTAGATGCAGTTTTTTCTAATAACCGTAAATGTGGTGCAGAAAAAGATGTTGACCGTTGGGGTGACTTAGGTTTAACAGGTGAGTGGACAGGTAAAGATGTTCAATTATATGGTCGTAACTCAGTTTCAGGTACTTACGGATACTTTAAGAAAAAAGCATTATGTAAAGGTGATTTTAAAAATAGTGTGAATGAGCAACCTGGTTCGGCTTCAGTTGTGCAATCAGTTTCTGCTTCTTTAAACGGTATTGGTTATTCTGGTATTGGTTATAAAACATCAGGTGTTCGTGCATTACCACTTTCAAAGAAAGGTGATAACTTTGTTGAAGCGAACATGGCAAATGCTGTTTCTAAAAAATATCCACTTTCACGCTTCTTATATGTTTATGTTAACAAGCACCCAAATAAGCCTTTAGCGCCAATGGAAGCAGAATTCTTAAAAATGGTTTTATCACAATCAGGTCAAAAAATTGTTGAGAAAGATGGCTATATTCCATTACCAAACTCAGTAGTTATGAAAGAATTTAAGAAGTTAGGTTTATAATTCCTTATCTTAATATATAAATAAAAGCCTGGCATTTGCCAGGCTTTTTTATTTCTAATAATATGATCATCAATCGTTATTTATGATCATATCTTCCAAATATCCGCTGTCATATTTTTGTAATTCTTTAGCAACAAAAACTACTTATTTCTAAAACATTTCTGTCATTTTTCCCCCGTAGGATAGCTACAACTTTTAGTCAAGCTGTCTAAATGAAGTTTTTTTGATGTCCTTATGACCAAACAATGACAAACCTTCATTTAGCCAGTTTGAACATATTTAATACTATTTATCTTCGGAGAAAAACGAGATGCAAATCAAATCACTTTTTAAAGTAAGCGCTATTGCTTGTGCTTTAACATTAGTTGGCTGTGGTGGCGATATTAAGATCAACCCAACGGTCAATGACAATAGTACGACTACTGATAACAGTGTGAGTAATTCAAATAACACAACTAATGCTGGAACAACAGAACCGGTAGAGTGTACAAGCTATGAAACAGAGGCTGGTACAGTTGAAGGTTCATTTGATGGTTTAGATTGTTTATACAATGATTCTTTTGCCAGTAAAAATATTCATATTACAGCAAACCTAACATTTGAAGAGTTGCCAGAGGGCGGCATTCACGTATTTGAAGATGCGTTATTAATTGGTACAGATGGTCGTACTGATGAAGGTTTTGAGGTACCTGTGAATGGTCCAACAATGACTGTTAAGCCGGGTGCAACTTTAGCTTTTAAATCAGGTGAAGCAATTATTCGTGTCGCACGTGGCGCTAAAATTCAAGCGGTAGGTACTGCTGAAAAACCAGTCACTTTTACTTCTGCATTTGCTTATGACCGTCATGATTTAGAAGGTAAAGGTGCTCAATATGCTGATTGGGGCGGAATTATCATTAATGGTAAAGGTTTAACAAACCAATGTACTAACGCACAACGTACAGCAGATACTTGTAATGTTGCTTCTGAAGGTATTACAAGCTATTTCGGTGGTAATGATAACGAAGATAGCAGTGGTAAAATTAAATGGGCAAAAATCTGGTACGCAGGCTCAGGTCCTCGTGTTGGTGGTGAAGGTGATGACTTAAACTCATTAACATTAAATGCTGTTGGTTCAGGTTCTTCTTTTGATTACCTTCACATTCATCAAGGATTTGATGATGGTATTGAGTTTTTTGGTGGAGCTTCAAATATCAAGCATATCGTTGTAACTGATACACAAGATGATGCGATTGATGTTGATGCTGGTTGGAAAGGGAATGCACAATTCTTATTTATTCAACACGGCACTGTTACCACTCGTGACGGCGCAACAGCTTACATGGGTAACAACGGCTTTGAAACTGACGGTGAGAAAAATGGTGGTGATGATTATTCTGACGTACCAGCTTCATTCCCTACAATTGCAAACGTAACCGTTATTACAACTGATGGTTCATCTGTACGTGATGAAGATCCATCACAAGCGCATAAGTTTGATGACTCAATCAAAACTAATTACTACAACGCCTTAGCAATTAAAACAGATGCTTCTAATGGTACAGAATGTATTGAGTTTAAATCTGATGGTCTAAAAAATGCTGTAGAAATTAAGTTCAATAACTCTGTTTTAGCGTGTGCTGCTGAATTTAAAGATGCAACACAAATGCCTGCTGAAATGTCGGTAGAGCAATGGTATGAAAATGGCGGTGTTAACCTTCGAGTAGGTGGTGATGCGGATGTATTGTCAGCAGATGGATTCTCAACTAACTCAAGCTCTACAGCAATTACTATTTCAGCAAATGATCTATCAACACTAGATGGAAGCTTCTTCGATACCGTTGATTACATCGGTGCTGTATCAGACCAAGACACTAGTTCAGCTTGGTATAAGTGGGTAGAGGCAGCAGTAACTGCAGCTAACAACGACTAATCACTTTCCAAAAATTAATAAGGCGCCATTTAACGAATAAAAGGCGCCTTTTTATTGAACACTGAATTAGGAATAAAAAATGACAAATCAATATAAACTCCAAAAGCTCGCTGTTGCTGTGGGGCTAGGTTTGTTCAGCTATACCAGCACTGCTATAGCTCAAGAAGAAGAGCAGCAGATAATGGAAGAAGTAGTTGCTAAAGCTACTCGTTTGCAAGGTAGTGCCGCAGCGGTAATTGCTGAACGAAAAAACCAAGCTTTTGTTGCAGACATTTTAGGCGCAGAACAAATGTCTAGAACTGGTGATAGTGATGCCGCTTCTGCATTAAAGCGTGTAACAGGCTTAACACTTGTTGATGATAAGTTTATTTATGTTCGTGGTCTAGGTGAGCGTTATTCAAGTGCCCGATTAAATGGCGCTAACATTCCAAGCCCAGACTTAACTCGAAATGTTGTCCCGCTTGATATTATCCCATCTAGTATTATTGAAAGCATGGCTGTTCAAAAAGCATTTTCTGCTAATATGCCAGCGGCTTTTGGTGGTGGTGCAATTGATATTCGCACTAAATCTGTACCTAGTGAATTTACTTCAAGTGTTGAGATTGGCTTGGCTCACGATAGTAGTGCTAGTAATGGATATACTTATGACCGTCCAAGTGGTGGTATTCCAACGGAACTAAAAAATGCCATTGTAGATTATCGTGGAAGGTTCACCATTGATAACATCATCAAGCGTGCTAATTTAACCAATAACGACACTCAAACGGTATCAGAACAAGCAATTGCTATTAATAATGGTTTGCTCAGTTCTTTGCCACGTAACTTAGTAGTGAAAGATGAATCTCTTGATCCTACTTATAATGTTAAAGCACATATTGGTAATAGCTTTGATGAAAATTATTTTGGTGGGCGTTTTGGCTTCTTAGCTTCAATCGCTTATGAAAACAAGTGGGATTCAGCAGACAAGAAAACTTCTGTCATCGCGCAAGATATCTCTGATGATTGCTCAACGTCGTTGTCGACTGCTGAAGATGTTGCGAACTCTTGTTTCAATACCGTAAAAAACTCAACAGTAACGACTGAAAACGAGCGTTACAGTGGCGTATTAAACTTAGGGTATAAACTAGATAGTCATTCAATTTCATGGAACAACTTATATTTAGTTGATAATGAAGACGAAGTTGAAGTGTCACAACTAGAAAGCCCAGCAGGAAGTACAGTTTATACAGTTGCTACAGATGACAGAGCAAACCGTGTTCATGAATTTGACTATGAAGAACGAACGTTGCATGTTTCACAAGTGCTCGGTCAGCATACCTTTGTTGATTACTGGGGACTTGGGTTTGATTGGCAATACACTCGCTCAAAAGCTAAAACAGAAATTCCATTTAGTTCTAAATTTAACTTCCGTGATAACTTCAATAACGGCAGTTATGAAAACTCTAATATTACCGGTGATGATAACAGAGCAACTTATTCTTTTACTGATATGGAAGACAGAGTTAATTCATACGGCGGTAACCTAACTTTACCTGTATACGGTGAGGGTTTTGAACTTGAATTAAAAGCTGGTTATGATTTCTCAGACAGAGGACGTAACTACAGTACATCAAGCTTTGCTGTGCATAATAAGTCTGGTTCAGGCATCGTCATCAATGATGGCTCTCAATCACCACTTACTAACAGTGGTTATTTGAATGATTCATTTATAGCTGGTCAACGGATACTGGTTGATTTTAACGAACCAACCGCGCCAGATGCTGATGATTATATTGCTGCACAGAAAATTGATGCTGCTTATGGTTCATTTGATGTAATTTTAGATAATAAATATCGTTTTAGTGGCGGTATTCGTTACGAAGAATTCAAGCAAACGTCGGTTGGCACATCAAGCTTAATTTTTGGTAAAGAAGAGTTAGATATCTTCTGGGCACCAGAAAAAATTGACGCTGGCAGTATTATTTCTGACGACTTTTATCCATCGTTAGCTTTCACTTATTTGGCAAATGAACAATATCAAATTCGTGCGAGTTATGGTGAAACAGTTGTAAGACCTGATTTGCGTGAAGTAGTGCCAGTTGCTTATTTTGATCCGTTAACTGATATTCGTACCTTTGGTCGTGTTGGCTTACAAAGTAGCCCGATTAAAAACTATGACTTACGTTATGAGTACTACGCTGAAAACGGCAATAGTTATACTGTAGCTGCGTTCTTTAAAGATATAGATTCTCCAATTGAAACCGTATTACAAATTGGTGATGAAGATTACTCTGCGACCTTTGTTAATGGCGAAACTGGTGAAGTTAAAGGGTTTGAATTTGAATGGATGGTTGACTTAGTGAAAGTCGCTGATGGATTTTTCACTTCAGGTAATATCACCTTAAGTGACTCTGAAGTGAGTATTGATCCAAGTTTAGCGGGTAACCTAACCAATCCAACTAAGCGAATGAGTGGTCATTCAGAATATGTTGTGAACTTGCAATTGAACTATGATTCAGCCAATGGTAATCATTCAGGCTCATTAGTTTACAACGTTTTTGGCGAGCGTATTATCGCTTCTGGCGTTGGTGGTCGAGAGGACGCTCTTGAACAACCATTTCATGCGTTAGATTTGGTATACACTTATTACCCTGATTTTAATTCACAGATTAAACTGAAAGTTAAAAACCTTTTAGATGAGTCACAAGAAGTAACGCAATCAAGTGTTGCTGTTCGTGAAAAAGAAGTCGGCACCTCGATTAGCTTAACTTATACCTATGACTTTTAATTTGTAAAGTAACGCAAGTTAACCTTTATAAAAACCCGTCGAGTGACGGGTTTTTTATCCCCTAACTTTTCATATTTATATTGCGAAAATCATAATTAATTATTTTTAACTGTAAGAAAAATGTCACTTTTTTGTCATTTAATAAAGTTGCAATAATAGTGAAACATTAGTGTAACAGTTCGTTATTAAAATTCTTCTCAAGTAATTTATCAAACTAGTAATCACAGTTTTTTTTACTAGTAACAGCACTACGAATTAAAAGTGCAAAAACATCTACTGTTAAGGTTTTAATATGAAATTCAAAAAATTGGCACAAGCAAGCTTACTTATAAGCATGTCAGCCATTTCTTTATATGGACACTCGTTGGGTTATAACTCAGCAGATGAAGAGTTAACCAAGGTTGTTAATGCCGGCGATAAAATCAATAAAACGGCGAATGCATCTCAAAAGAAAGTCGACAATATTAGTGAGCAAATTCAGTCTAAATTGCAGCAGTTTAAAGTTGTTAACAAAGAAATTGATGGTTTAAACGTTTATAACCGTCAAATGCAGGCGCAGTTAAATAACCAACTGATTGAACTTGAACAATTAGCTACATCAATGGAACAAGTCAGTATTATTGAACGTCAAATCTCCCCTTTGATGGCGAGAATGATTGACACATTAGTATCGTTTGTCAGTTTAGATGTGCCATTTTTACCTGAAGAAAGAAATAAAAGAACAGCTGATTTACAAAAACTGTTAGAACAAGCAGATGTTTCTGTTGCTGAAAAATTTCGTCGTGTTTTAGAGGCATATCAAGTAGAAGTTGATTATGGCCGCACCATCGAAGTTTATAGTGGAACACAGATTATTGATGGCGTAGAGCGCGATGTAGATTTTCTTCGCATTGGCCGAGTTAGCTTTGTTTATCAATCTCGTGACGGTCAAAAAATGGGAATGTGGGAGCAACAAAGCCAGTCATGGAAACCACTTCCAGCAGATTACCGTTCAGATATAAACAAAGCTATGAGAATTGCGCGTAAGCAACTTGCTCCAGATCTTATTATTGTGCCAATTGCACAAGATTCAGCAGAATAAGGGTAAATCATGAAAACACTTAATAAACTACTTACATCACTAGCCCTTTGTTCTTTTGTTTTTAGCGTGACAGCACAAGAAGCTAATAACTTAGATGAACTATTGAAACAGCTTGAGCAAGGCCAAATAGCACAAACTCAACAAAATAAAGATCGTGAAGCTGAATTTAATGCTAAGCAATCAGAGCAAGGAAGGTTGTTAAATCAGGCGATTCAATCGCGAGAGCAAGCCGTTGCTAAAAGTGCGCAACTTGAACAAAGTTATCAGGTAAATGAAGTTGAAATAGCTAATAAAACTGATGCGTTAAATAAGCGAATGGGTGAATTAAAAGAGCTCTTTGGTGTTTTACAACAAGTAGCAGGAGATACACGTAGTAAGTTTCAAACATCAACAATATCTGCGCAAATCCCAGGTCGAGGACAATTCTTAGATGAATTTGCTCAAAGTATGGGGTCAAGTTCAAAACTTGCATCAATTGAAGAAATTGAACGTTTATGGTTTGAGCTTCAAAGGGAAATGACACAAAGCGGAAAAGTGCATAAATTTAGTGCTCAAGTCGTTGCAGCTAATGGTGAAAAAGTACAAAGTGAAGTGATCCGTGTTGGTGGTTTTAACTTAATATCAAATGGAAAATACCTGGAATATATTGATGAAACAGGTTCAATTGCTGAATTAATTAGACAGCCTTCTAGCCGATATTTAGACAGCGCAGCTCAATTAACTACTGCGGGTAATGACGTAATACCTTTTGCATTAGACCCAACTGGTGGTTCAATTTTAGGCTTATTAGTTCAAGCTCCTGACACTCAAGAGCGCATTGAACAAGGTGGCCCTGTGGGTAATGTCATTATCGCTTTAGGGGTTATTGGTTTATTGATTGCTTTAGAGCGATTCATCTCATTGTTCATTATTGGTAATAAAGTTAATCGCCAATTAAAAACAGCAGTTGCTTCTGATGATAATCCACTTGGCCGTGTGATGTTAGTGAAAGATAATAATGTTGATGCTGATACAGAAACACTCGAATTAAAGCTATCAGAACGTATATTAAAAGAAGTTCCTGTTTTAACCAGCCGACTAACGTTAATTAAAATAGTTTCAGTTGTTGCTCCTCTAATTGGCCTACTTGGTACGGTGACAGGCATGATCAATACTTTCCAAGCAATAACACTCTTTGGTACTGGTGATCCAAAATTAATGGCGGGTGGCATTTCACAAGCACTTGTTACTACCGTACTTGGTTTAGTGGTTGCGATTCCTATGGTCTTTATTTCAACTATTTTAAATACTCGCAGCCGCGGCATTATCAATGTCTTGCAACAACAAAGTGCCGGCATAATTGCTGAGAGAGCTGAAGCATCTGAGAAAGGGGCGTAAGTCATGGTTTTGTTCATCGAAATGATGAATAGCATTCGTGAATTTCTCGATACTGGCGGTCAGGTATTGACCGTCATCGCAGGTGTTATTTGTTTAATGTGGCTACTTATTTTTGAACGCTTATATTTCTTTTTGAAAAGCTACAAAGACATCAGAAATGAAATGATCGCTAGCTGGCAAGATAGAACTGAACGTTACTCATGGAATGCTGAACAGATAAGAGAGGGGCAAGTTTCTCGCATTACCGAATTGTTAAATAACAATGTGGCATTAATTCAAAGCTTAGTGATTCTTTGTCCTCTTTTGGGCTTGTTAGGAACGGTAACTGGCATGATTGAAGTTTTTGACGTGATGGCAATTTCTGGTAGTGGTAATGCTCGTTCAATGGCATCAGGTGTATCTCGGGCAACGATTCCAACAATGGCAGGAATGGTGGGATCTTTATCTGGGGTATTTATGGTGACTTGGTTACAACGCAAAACTAAGCGAAGAACTGAGCAAATGGAAGATTCTCTTCCAATGGCTCATTAGTTCAATCAGCCAAGTATAAGTAACAAAATACAAGTTAAAAACAACATAAGTTAACTTGCACAAATTAACGATTTGAAAGGATTAAGAACATGCGTTCTCAATTATCTAAAGTATTACAAGAACAAGAAGAAGCTGAAGAAATTAATATGACACCGATGTTAGACGTCGTTTTCATTTTATTGATATTTTTTATTGTTACCGCTTCATTTGTGAAAGAAGCCGGTATTGAAGTTAACCGTCCAGAAGCTGCTACAGCGGTTAAAAAAGAACGAGCGAATATATTAGTCGCTATCAGTGATAAAGGTGATATCTGGATCAACAAACGTAAAGTTGATGTAAGAGCGGTTCAAGCCAATATTGAACGTTTAAAAGCAGAAAATCCACAAGGTACAGTCGTCATTCAAGCAGATCAAAAAGCCACAACAGATATTTTGATCAAAGTGATGGATTCAGCAAGGGCCGCTGGTGTATTTGACGTCTCTATCGCAGCTCAAGAGGTTTAGTTATGCCTACTAGTACAAGGTTAAACAATGTTGGGCGTTATGGTATTAGCTTTGCTCTATCAATAGCAGTAACGATTGTTTTATTGTGGAGTATGCAAGCACTAATTGCTGGTGGAAACGATGTACTAACTGAAGCTCCTCGCGGTAATGTGCTCGATTTTATTCGTTTGAAAAAAGAACAAGCAATCGTCAAAAAAGATCGTAAACCACAGAAACCTCAAAAGCCGAAACAGCCACCACCACAATTACAGCAACCTCAATTACAACAAGCTAATCCTAATGCTAATGCTGTATCTAATAGTTTTACTGCACAAGTTGATGCTGTCTCAGGGTTAACTGGGGGAATCAGTTTAGGTAGTAGTGATGGCGATTATTTACCGATAGTAAAAGTTGCACCTATATATCCTCGTCGAGCACAATCTAGAGGATTAGAAGGCTATGTGATTGTTGAATTTACAGTCACTAAAAATGGCTCAGTACGTGATCCTATAGTGCTTGAAGCAAAGCCTGAAGGGGTGTTTGATCGCGCTGCAATGGATGCTGCACTTAAGTTTAAATATAAGCCGAGAATTGTTGATGGAACACCTACTGCAGTTTCAGGTGTACAGAATAAAATTTCTTTTGAAATTGATGGCTAAAAAATTGTAGAGAGGAATAACATGAATAAATTATTTGTTTCAATCATAGTGGTTGGCAGCTTCTATTTATTACCAGCAGTAAATAATATTTCAGTAAGTCATGCGGTTGAAGTTGCTAAGCAGTCGGTCAAAGTACCTGCGATGAGAAACCGTGTTTATGCGCAACTCGCCAGAGCACAGAAACTTGCAGATGAAGGTGTCAAACTTGAAGGGTTTGACGTGTTAGATGAAGTAAAAGATCGTATCGATAGCCTTAATAGCTATGAAAAAGCGATGCTTTGGAACTTTTATGGTTTTATGTATTATGGCAATGATGATCTCGCATCAGCAATTGATAGCTTTGAAAAGGTCATTGGAGAAGTCGCCATCCCTGAATCATTAAGGTTATCAACGTTATATTCTTTAGCGCAACTGTCGATGCAGCAGCAAAACTATGAAAAAACGTTAACCTTTTTAACACAATGGAAGGAAGTGAATACAAAAGCGTTAACGGGTGATCAATATATGTTGTTTGCTCAAGTTTATTATCAGGATAAACAATTTAAGTCATCACTTGTAGCTATTAATAATGCTATTTCAGAAACTCAGTTCAACAATAAATTACCGAAAGAAAACTGGTTGATTTTACAGCGAGCTAATTATTATGAACTAAAGCAACCTGAAAAAGTAACAGAAGTACTTGAGCAACTTGTTAAATATTATGAAAAACCAGAGTATTGGCTGCAGCT
>JAGSHH010000195.1 GCA_023954655.1 Colwelliaceae bacterium | reverse complement strand
TAATATTTGTTAAAAACAACTAAAGAAAATAACTACAAAAAACAAATAAACTATAAAATTCAATACATTAAAAACTAGCGGTAATTATTATTTTATACCCTTAGTACTCAATAAAAGATTAATTATAAATCTGTCTATTGCTTGTTCGTCAGAAAGTTCTTACATTCACGACTTATTAACTTGAAATTCAGTATGAAAACTTTCAAATAAAAATCATCGAAGGACTTATTTATGTCATCTAGAATTAATATCGCCAACTTACAAGTAGCAAAATGTCTTTATGATTTTATCGAGCAAGAAGTACTAACAGGTTTAACTATTGATTCAGCAAATTTTTGGTCAGATTTTGCCATTATTGTTGAAAACTTAATGCCTGTTAATCAGCAATTATTGAAAAAAAGAGATGTACTTCAGCAGCAAATTGATGAATGGCACCAATCTAATCAAGAGGGCAACTTTGATTTTCTTGAATATAAATCATACCTTTCTGAAATTGGCTACATCGCTCCACAAGTATGTGATTTTACTATATCAACAACTAATGTTGATAAAGAATTAGCGACTATGGCTGGCCCTCAACTTGTAGTTCCAATTATGAATGCAAGGTTTGCTCTTAATGCTGTAAATGCCCGCTGGGGAAGTTTATATGATGCTCTATACGGTACTGACATAATACCTGAAGATGATGGTGCTGAACGTGCCGGGAAATATAACCCTGTACGCGGCCAAAAAGTTATCGCTTTCGCTCGTGACTTTCTTGACACACACATACCGCTTAATAAAGGTTCGCATCATCAAGCTCAACGGTATTCACTTATTAATAATAAACTAATAGTTACCTTAAACAATGATCTTGATACTACACTAAAATTCCCTGAGCAATACTGCGCTTTTCAAGGTGATATTAATCAACCAACAAGTCTATTATTTACTAATAATGGCTTACATTTTGAAATAAACATCGATAAAGAAAGCATCATCGGTCAAAGTGACATTGCAGGGGTCAGTGATATAACACTGGAATCCGCTTTAACAACTATCATGGATTGTGAAGACTCTGTAGCGGCTGTTGATGCTGAAGATAAAGTTGTCGCTTATAAAAACTGGTTAGGACTAAACAAAGGAGAATTAACTGAGAACATTACTAAAAATGGCCAAAGTTTTATTCGAACTATGGCAAAGGATCGATACTACCAAAATGCTAATGGCGAGACGATTACTTTAAAAGGTCGCAGTTTAATGTTCATTAGAAATGTTGGCCATTTGATGACAAATAATGCCATTTTAACGTCAAAGGGCGAAGAAGTGCCTGAAGGTATTATGGATGCAATGATAACTTCCCTTATCGCACTTTATGACGTACAGCAAAAAAATAAACTAACTAATAGTACTGAGCAATCAATTTACATTGTTAAACCTAAAATGCACGGCCCTGAAGAAGTAGCATTTGCAAATACCTTATTTGAGCAAGTTGAAAATGCATTATCGTTACCAAAAAATACGATTAAAATGGGAATAATGGATGAAGAAAGGCGAACGAGCATAAATTTAAAAGCATGTATTTTTGCCGCTAAACAAAGAGTTGTTTTTATTAATACCGGCTTTTTAGACAGAACCGGAGATGAAATTCATACATCAATGGCTGCAGGACCAATGGAACGAAAAGCAGACATTAAATTAACACCTTGGATAAGTGCCTACGAAGATAATAATGTTGATATTGGTTTAGCTTGTGGTTTTAGTGGTAAAGCACAAATAGGTAAAGGTATGTGGCCTATTCCAGATCAAATGGCCAACATGCTAGCTAACAAAATTAATCATGTTGAGGCGGGTGCAAATACTGCTTGGGTTCCTTCACCAACAGCAGCTACTTTACATTCCCTTCATTACCATAGAGTCAATGTATTTGATCTTCAAAAAAGTATAAAACAACGAGCAACAGCGAATATCGATGAAATTTTAACAATTCCATTAGCAATTAATACAAATTGGACTGAAAGTGAAATCCAGCAAGAATTAGATAATAATTCTCAAGGAATATTAGGATATGTTGTTAGATGGATCGACCAAGGAGTTGGCTGTTCAAAGGTACCTGATATTAATGATGTTGGCTTAATGGAAGATAGAGCAACACTACGAATCTCAAGTCAACATATGGCGAATTGGCTAAAGCATGGCATTTGTTCAAAAGCAATGGTTCAAGCAAGTTTAGAGAAAATGGCGAAAGTCGTTGATCAACAAAATCAATCAGATCCTGCTTATACTGCAATGTCTGAAGACTTAACCCAAAGTATCGCTTTTAAAGCCGCTTGTGACTTAGTGTTTAAAGGTGAAGAACAGCCTAATGGTTATACAGAACCTTTATTGCATCAATTTAGGTTACAAAAAAAGAATAATTAATTTAATACAATTCAAATAATAAAGAATAATAAAAGTGTAAAAGATAAAATTTTTTTACACTTTTCGTTTCTTTTCTAATTAATAAGTTTTTATTCAATAAAATTGCATAATAAAAGCCAAATGATGAATATATGCACTTAAGCTTATAAAAAGCACTGCTTATCCCATATAAATGGAATTAGTTAAAAATAAAGATTAGAGTTAAAATGTAACTAGATTAGTTACAAACGTTAAAAATATGTAGCGTAATGAAGTGAAACTTGGTCGAGGATAGAACAATGAAATCACAAGGTAAAACTCTATTTTTAAGCAGCGTTTTAAGTGCAATTGCACTTGCTTGTACTTTAGCTAACGCGGCACCAAAAAACGATGCAGCCTTCGCCGATAACAAAATTCAACAACAAAATTACATGTTATTTATTCCCCAGCTTGAAAGTGAAGGAAGAAACCAGTTAGCTATTACATCTCAAAAAATAGCCTACTCTTATGAAAAGTCATTATTACCAAGTTTATCTGCAAAAAAAGTAGAGCATAAAAGTTGTAAGACGAAGAAAAAAAATGAAATTTATGAACTTTCAGCCATTTTCAACGACAGATTACAGTTATTTTTATCTTATATCGACTCCACTCAAACATACAAAAATTCTGATAAAAAGAATACAGACAATGATCTAAATGTTAGTAACAATGTCCGTGTACATTAATTAGTATTTTTTGAGTTTCGTACAAAATACAAAAAAGCCACTTTATAGTGGCTTTTTTATTATAAGAACAATGTTAAACACAGAAACTAGTTTTAAAATTGATAACCTTTTCCTTTTTCTAATAACTTAGCAACGGTTATTTTGTCCCCTGCGCAATCACTAATATCTTTCTTACTAAAAACAAAAATCTTATCTTTATAACGGCGGCCTTCTTTTTCGCCAGCTGACTTAATAATTAAGCTAACATTTTCATTTTTAGGCACAGACTTTAAACCATTTCCATAAAGACAAAAAGTATCAACTAATGATGCAGTTAACTTTTGATAATAACCCACTCTTTCCTGCTCTTGTTCTTGTTTCTTTGCAAGTTGATTTTTTCGCACTTGTTTAGATTTATCAGCTAATTTTGCTCTTGCTTGTTCAATTTTCTTACGCTGCTTTTCAATCGCTTTCACCTGAGAAGACATTTCGCTTTTAGATGCCTTATCAGCACGTCGCATTTGATATTCTAAATCTCTTTTTTCACGCTCTAGATCTCTAACTTGGTAAGATAAATCTCGCTGTTCATGAAGTAAGTCTCGGTTCAAGTCCCGTTCATCATTTAAAGAATCCATTGCTCGCTCATAGCTTTCAGCGGCTATTTCCATAGCATTTGAAACTTGTTCATTAATATTACTCTGAAACTCTTCATTCTCAGACATATCTACAATGACATCATTAGCCACATCAGCTATAGGAGCTAATGGTGGTATCTCAGGCATAACAAAGTTAAAACTATGATTTCCCCAGCTATTATTTCTAGAACTTGAATTGATAGTAAAAACTACGCCTTGCCCTTTTAAATAAGTACTCTCAACATTATTAATTTTTGACCCTCTACGACTTCCATCATTAGTAACAGAGGAAGTAATAATGTTACTCATAATATTTAATTGCTTGTGCATAGTGTCAAATTCATCTGCAGCACTTGAAGCAGTAAAAGCAATTAAGATACTCGAAACTATTGGGGTAAATTTATTCATGATTATTCTTCCTCTGTTGTCCAGTTTGCAGGTTGGGTTTGCAAACCAATGTTATTTGGTAAATTTTTATTTGAAGTAGGGTCAAAGTTTGTGTTGCGATATTTAATCGATTGTTCAAGTTGTTTAAATTTCATATTTTGATCAAACTGCTCATCTACTCGCTGCTCATTTATATATTTAATAAAATCACTCATGTCTTCTTTTCGTTCTTGACGAGAAGCTCCCATCACATAACTTGCTAGCTGTAAATTGCTCTCTTGTTGCTTAACTTTAATATCCGCAGCATAATTTGCTAAGACAACTTGTTGTTCACTGGCAAATCTTTGTAATTTTTGATCTACCAGCTCTGCCACTCTTGTGTCTTGCTTTGCTTGATTATTTTTTTGATGATTCCCCGCAAAACTCAACATAACCCCTTCAGGTTGAACGATTAACTCCACTTTAAGTAAGACTAATGCGATAGCAAAACATGAAAAAGCAAATGACATTACAGGAAGCGCGCTCCATTGCCACCAAGGTTTTTTATCCGATTCAAATGTAGAGGTTCTATCCCATTGTGGAACGTCTTGCTCTATAGACATATCAACGTGATGTGCAATATGATTTGCTATTGACATACGTTCGTGCCAGACGCTTTCTTGGGTGAAACTTTCTTCATCAATCTGCTGATGGTTTTGGCCCGTTTTGTTTTCTAGCCAATCTGTAAATTTTTTCTCTATGTCAGCATTTTTATCTTCAGACATAATCCAGCTCCAAATGACTTTTTAGTTTATCTAATGCACTATATAACCTTGATTTTGCCGTATTAACTGATATTCCTAATTGGTAAGAAATATCTTCAAAAGTAGCGTGTTGAAAAAATTTTAGTTCTACGACCATCTTTTGATTTAGCGGTAATATTTGTAATGCTTTCTGAATATCTTTTGCTTGTTGTCCCGATGACAAAGTCTTTTCAGGACATGCGTATTGATCTTCCTCTTCTTGTTCAGGAGCATCATCTAGCGATTGCATCGGTTTTTTACGTCGATAAAATTCAATACAGCGATAATGGGCAATTTTAAATAACCAACCTTTAAATGGACTATCACCTCGAAAAGAGGATAAATTACGAAATACAGCGACAAAAACATCTTGCATTAAGTCCATTGCATCTTCTCTATTACTTACCATACGCATGGTGTAATTAAATAAGTGCTTTTCATATCGCTTAACAAGCGTTATCCAGGCCGATTTTTTTCCATTAAGCGCTTGCTTAACTAGCGTTTCATCGCTTCGTTCAAACACGCATTTTCCTTTGATTTGTTGTTAATTAATTCGTCTCTTATTTATAAAGTAGAGTCTATCCGATAAAAAGTTTGAAAAAATATTAAATAAATTAATTTTATTTAATAAATGGGCAAACTAAATAAAAGTGTGATGGCAATTAAGTTATATTTCAAGCAATTAATTAATAAAGAAAAAACAACTTCATTAATAAAATACATTAAAAAAAACAAGAAGATAGTACAAAAATGCAATTTTATATAAAACGAAAAAACAGGTTTTCCTCACGTTAAAAATAAGATATTGTTAGCCATTATTATCATTCCAAGTTATAGGTAAAAAATGATCACTGCATCAGCTCGACATATACTTGTCGATACAGAAGAACAATGTTTAACGTTAAAAAGCCAGATTGAATCAGGTGATGATTTTGCTGAAATTGCAAAACAACATTCTAATTGCCCTTCAAAAACCCAAGGAGGTGCTCTAGGTTCTTTTGGGCGTGGTCAGATGGTACAAGAATTTGATGAGGTGGTTTTTAGTGCTGATCTTAATACTGTACAAGGGCCGGTTAAAACTCAATTTGGTTATCATTTATTAGAAGTTACAAATCGTACGGAATAGACCAGATTATAATTTAAGTAATTTTCTTTACAGTAAAATTAAAACGTCACTTTCTAGTGGCGTTTTTCATTTTTGAAATTAGTATTTCTTTGATTATTAATGTGATAGTTAAGTAAAATCGCTTAAGTTACATACGAACATCTGTCCCTAAATGTTATTTATGGCAATGATATAAAATATACTTCTATTTCAAAAATAACTTTATTACTTTCCTCTCTAAACCCTTTTAACTAATCGGATTTTAGAAGCGATAGTAGCAATAATTCTCATTAGCATTATAACTAGCGCTTCTACACCTTATAAATTTCATGAATAGTGCTTATTTAATCAAATGATTAGGCGTGTAAGT
>JAGSHH010000115.1 GCA_023954655.1 Colwelliaceae bacterium | reverse complement strand
CAGCAAGCTTTCCTACTTTAATTGAACCAATTTGACTATCTAACCCTAATGTTTTTGCCGGATTTATCGTTGCTGTGCTTAATGCTTCCAGCGGTGTCATACCACCTTGGGACATCATCCACATTTCCCAATGCATTGCTAACCCTTCGCGTTGTCCATGACCTCCTGAATTAACTAAAATTCCAAGATCGCTCAATTCTTTAGCCACTGTAGCAACATTGATATGATTGTAATGATGATGAGGTGCTTTAGTTCGTCTCATTGAACGTGGATCAAGTATTTCACTTGGAACATACATACTTAATCGTGGATGCTTCCAAACTTCAGTTGTATCGTACCAGAAGTGTTCACCTGAAATACCGCCATATGCTACACCTAATGTAGGTGTATATGCCATTTCAGATTGCGACCATAACTGTTTAATATCGTCATAAATTTTTGCAGTTGAAATTGAATGCTCAAGCGTTGTATGACCATCAACAATCATCGACAAATTATGTTGTAACAATGAACCACCTTCTGGCACCACCATCATTTCAGCCTCTCTCGCTGCCTGGATGAATTGCTGACGTTGATTACGACGAGGTTGGTTATAGCTTTTCACAGAAAAAGCACCTGCTTGTTTCAAACGTTCTACATGAAACTTAGCATCATCAAGTTTATCAACATGAGCGGTGCCACCAGCCCACGTTGCACCATATAATATTGTGCCTGTTGAGAATAAACGTGGTGCTACAATTTGCCCCGATTTTTGCATTTCACTTGCCGCAAAAAACTCAGTGGTATCATTTGAAGGATCATGAATAGTGGTAACCCCTAACGACAATCCGGCGTAGTTTTTCCAATTTTGTTGTGGAATTATTTCACTACTGCCTTGAGCACCATGAGCATGAGCATCAACTAATCCTGGCATAATTGATTTTCCTGAAATATCAATTATTTTGGCATTACTTGGGACTTCTATATTACCATTTTCACCAATAGCGGAGATTTTATTGCCATTAACAACCACCACACCGTTATTGATGACTTCTTTACCTTCCATAGTGATAATTTTACCACCAACAAAAGCTATAACGCCTGAAGGTTTGTCTGCTTTTTTCTTATAACCTAAATATGTTTTAATCGGTGTTATTTCGTCTTTTTCTGCGTCTTTATCGCTACCTTTGATATCAAATAAATTAGCAACCGAGGCTTGGTATAAATCAGCACCTAGGCTCCAGTACAATTGATTAGATTTTCCATTCCAACTAATACCTTCTCCTGCACGAACAGAAAGTTGCTCAACTGGCAGGTTTTTAGCCTTTGGACCAATATCAATAACTTCGCCACGTTCAACAAATGGGGTAATAAATACTTTAAATCTCTCGGCAAATGCGACATATTTTCCATTTGGTGAAACACGATACTCAGTTGCAAATTTACCTTGATATATTGATTGCTCTTTTTTATCAGATAATTCAATTTTAACTAACTTAGTTTTTTTACCTGAACGAATTACAAAAACTTGTTCATTGCTCGCACCAAAATGAGGTGTAACACCATAATCGGTAACTAAAGAAGGTTTACCTCCTTTTGCAGAAACAGTATAAACCCCTGAGTTTAACCCCCATTTAGGATCGGTTATAAAGCCACCTGACACTTTACGGTATACAACTGTTTTTCCATCAGGAGAGAAGCTTGGTTCAATATACTTACCTGGCTCATCAGTAACAACCTTTCCTTTACCTCCTCTAGCAGAAACAACGCGTAAAGCACCCAGCTTCTTATCATTCCAGGTTGCATAAACTACTTTTTTACCATCTCTAGAAAAACTAGGGTTTAACTCAAAATGATCCGATTGTTTTGTTAGACGTTTAGCTTTACCTTTAGTTTTTCCATTCGAAACATTTTGAACATAAATATGTCCCATTGACTCAAAAATGACCTTTTGACCATTCGGTGATATTTCAACATCACGAAGCATTTTTACATCAAAATTGTCTTGGTCAATATTTTGCTGGAAACGTAAATTGGTTTGCAGTTGTTTAGATGTTTTAACATGGAATGGGATCACTTCGCTTTTACCGGTTTGAATATTCAACCTATTAATATGCCCTCCAGACCAAAACACCATTTCTTTACTTTTTGGCAGCCAATCCATTGTTGGATATACGCCATGAATAGCCCAAGTTTCTTGCATATCGCGATCTAAACCTGAAAATATTTTTTTCTCTTCTCCACTTTTTAAATCATATAAATAAAGGTTTGATTGAAAGTCATCACGACTAATGTAGGCTAAATATTTACCATCTGGCGAAGGAACAGGGCGAATAGCTCCACCTTTACCTGAAATTATTACTTCAATTTCACCTGTAGCTAATTCAAGACGTTTAATTTTATAAATGCCTTTTTCTGAATCTTTACTGTAATGAAAAGTTTTACCTGGGGTTGCGTCTTGAGAAAAATAAACATACTTTCCATCAGGAGAAAATGCCGGCTCACCTAAATCTTTTTGTTCGTTTGGGCGTTTGGTTAGCATCACACCATTACCACCGGTTTTATGGTACATCCACACTTCTCCTGCACCTAAAGAACGAGAACTGGTGAAATGCTTACGACCAACAATATAGTTACCGTCAGGTGACCAAGCAGGGCTATTTAATAATCTAAATGTTTCAGAGCTAACGGCTTTACCTTCTGTACCATCCGCTTTCATAATCCATAAATTATCACCTCCATCTTCATCTGAGGTAAAAGCGATATGTTGTCCGTCAGGGCTAAAACTTGGTTGCATTTGCCAAGCGATATCAGTCATTAACGGTGTAGCTTCACCTCCTGTAATAGGTAAGGTATAAATATCCCCTAATAAATCAAAAACAATTTTTTTACCGTCAGGGCTAACATCGATATTCATCCACGTACCTTGGGTAACATCTATATTGGCCGTTTTGAAAACACCTTGAGGAGCATTTACCGACCACTTTTTTTCTTTTTCCGGTTTCTCTGTTTTCGCTTCATCAACATAATATGCTGAACTTGCTGCAGAATAAGTGAGCGCTAAACATATAGCTAAACTTTTAATTTTTATATTGTTAAATGTAAAATTTGGTTGAGGCATGCTTGTTGTACCTATTAGTTTATTATTAATATATTAGTTAGATTATTCTAGTGTGAATAATTGTATACAATTTTATTTTAGATAATAAAACACACTTTCTAAAAAGAAGAAAGTGTGTTTCGATGAAATACATTATAACAAGTTAAAGTTCTCGCCTGTTAAAGCCATCTGACTAATACAATCTGAAAATTTCAATAAAAGATTTATAAAACCTTAGTAATACAAGGAATTAAACTTAATAAGTTGTCAAATAATTTTACAGTTAATATTATTTAGAATGGTTGCTCTACTACAAACCTTTGAAAAACACACATAACATTTTATGGTATTAATTTTGCTGTAACACATCCGTATTTTACAATTTATTTACAATTAGTTCACACTCAAGTAGTGTTGAGATGTAACTTGAAATATTAACTTTATTAGACAAAAAAGAAGAAGAGCATGATTAAAAAAAGAATAATGAAAAAAAGACTTGCTGTTTGTATTGCATTGAGCACAACTTTAGTTTCAGTTGCTAGTATCGCCGATGTAGTCAAAAAAGAACAATCACAATTAGAAGCAAACTTAACAACTGTGCAACCTGAGCATATGAGTATAGATAAGTATGCAGGATATTATTATAACGGTAAGGTTATAGCTGATTTGCCACAAGTTATTGAGCAAATTTGGACTGGCTACTTAAATTCTGCAAATGGAGGAAAAATTACTTATAACTTTCCTAAAGGAAATAAACTAACGGGCTTATATAACAACCCTAAGTATGGCTTTACAGCTGGTGATGGTTTAAATGGCTTTTCAGAAGCTCAAAAAGAAAGTGCTCGTGAAAGCATACAACTTTGGGATGACATAATTGCTCCTAGCTTTATTGAACGAGGCTCTAAAGGTGCCGATATTCAATTTGCAAATAGTGATGATCCAGGACAAGCTTACGCTTACTATCCAGAATACGGTTTTACTAAGGCTAAAGGTTGGAAATTTTTTGGTGATGTATTTGTTGCAACCCCTGCAACTAACTGGACAAACAATTGGTTAGATTTTGGTGGTTACGGTGCAACTACTGTCATTCATGAAATTGGCCATACGCTAGGGTTAAGTCATCCTGGTGCCTACAATGGTTCTGGCGCAACAACTTATGCTGATCAAGCTGAATATGCTCAAGACAGTACTCAGTATGCGATTATGTCTTATTGGGGCGACCAAGAAACATCAAATCAACCATTCACTTTTGGTATAGTTGATTGGTCTACTGGCTTTTACAACAATGCACAAACACCTCTAGTACATGACGTCCTTGCCGCTCATCAAGCGTATGGCGCAGATCCTACAACTCGCGCAGATGATACAACTTATGGTTGGAATTCAACGGCTGGTAGAGATGTATTTGATTTTACAAAAAATCACTTCCCATATTTAACAATTTATGATGCTGGCGGAAATGACACTATTGATATGTCAGGTGCAAATGCTAGTGTATTTATTGATTTAGAATCAGGATCTTTCAGCTCAGGTGCTGCCTCAGTGCCAAGTGATGATGTTATTAACGCTAGACGACAAGCAATAGCTGATGCTGGTGCATCAGTTGGCCCTGTTAACCCTGGTACTAGTGCATTTTGGCAAGGTTTGACGACATCTGCACACGAAGGCTTTCTTGCTTTTGAAACAGGTGTAAGTGGACTAGGTGTTACATCTCATGACAATATTTCAATTGCCTACGGCACTATTATTGAAAATGCCATTGGTTCAAGTGAGAGAGATTATTTAAAAGGTAACCAGGTGGCAAACGTTTTAACTGGTAACGGTGGCGATGATGTCTTAAATGGCTTTGCTGGCGCAGATACCTATAACGGTGGTGAAGGTGCAGATACATTTGTATTTTCAAACATTGAATCTGGTGACGTTATTGCTGATTTCACTACTGGTGAAGATGTTATAGATCTAATCGCAACAGGTGTAAGCTTTACATTTGTAAATGATGCAGAGTTCTCTAATCTAGCAGGTGAGCTTCGTTTTGCAGATGGTGTACTTTCAGGCGATGTAGACGGTGACGGTTCAGCTGACATATCAATTGATTTGAATGGTGCAGTATTATCAGGTGGCGATTTAATTTTATAATACTTAGTAATTAATAAAATGACAAAGCCCCTTCTTGGGGCTTTTTTATTTTATTAAGCAAGGTACTAAGTTTGAAAACATTGGCTTACTTTTGATAACCCCAACGCGGCATTATACTTTGTTCAATATTAAGGTGATCCAATAATCGTCCGACCATAAAGTCAATCAAGTCGTTTATTGAGGTAGGGTTATGATAAAAGCCAGGTGCTGCTGGCATAATAGTCACACCCATTTGCGATAAAGTTAGCATATTTTGTAAATGAATAGTTGAAAATGGAGTTTCACGTGGCACTAAGATTAATTGCCCTCGCTCTTTTATAACAACATCGGCCGCACGTTCTATTAAATTATCACTCATCCCTTGGCTAATCGCCGCCAGTGTTCCTGTTGAACAAGGACACACCACCATTTTTTTAGGCGCCGCGGACCCAGAAGCAACGGGCGAAAACCATTGCTCTTTGCCAAAAAAAGTAATCTGCTGGTCTTTAGCATTAAATTTTTCGGTTAAAACTTTACCTGCAGCATCAGGTGAACTGGGTAATTTCAAACCGACTTCGGTATCAAACACAACACGCGCCGCACTTGAACACAAAATATAAAGTTGGTAATCAGCAGCCACTAAACATTCTATTAATCGTAACGCATATAAAGAGCCAGAAGCACCAGTGATCGCAATCGTTATTTTTTCTTTAAAATCACTCATTTTAACTCCTACTTTTTATTTGCGAGGCCTGCTAATAATTTGTCATGAATAGCACCGAAGCCACCATTACTCATAACAACAATTGTATCACCTTGTTGTGATGAGTCGATTATCTGTTGCACAAAATCATCAAAGTTATCATTAACAAAGCAAGGCTGCTGACAATCTGCAATTAAATTATCCACTGACCACTGCACTTTATCGCCTTGAAAAACATATACCATATCAGCTTCGCTTAAAGATTTGGCTAAGGTGTCTTTATGTACGCCAGATTTCATCGTGTTAGATCGTGGCTCTAAGACTGCAATGATTCGATTGTTACCCTTTTTATCGCCAACATTAGCACGCAACCCTTCTAAAGTTTTTCTTATAGCAGTTGGGTGGTGAGCGAAATCATCAAAAATACGAATACTTTTTCCTTCACTACTTGTCACTTCACCGCGTAGTTCAAGGCGGCGCTTGGTATTAACAAACGATGCTAAAGCCTCAATAGCAACATGGGCTGGGACACCAGCATGACGAGCAGCAGCTATTGCCATCAAACCATTATCAACATTAAAGTCACCAATTAAGTTCCACTTAACTGTTCCTTGAACATCACCTTTAAAACGAACAATGTACTCACTGCCATCAGCAACGATTTTTTCTGCATACCAACCTTGATTCAACTCATCAAATCCACAACTCTTTTCCACAGACGTCCAACAACCTTGCGCTATAGTGTCAGTAACTGCTTGCTCACACTGTGGGTGAATAACTAAACCATTACTGGGAACCATACGTATTAAATGATGAAATTGACGCTGTATATCACTCAAATCATTAAAAATATCTGCATGGTCAAATTCCATATTATTAATGACTAAAGTGCGAGGTCGATAATGAACAAATTTAGATCGTTTATCAAAAAAAGCGGTATCGTATTCATCGGCTTCAATGACAAAAAATGGTGCGTCGCCTAATCGAGCAGAACAATCAAAGTTTTGAGGAACGCCACCGATCAAAAAACCTGGTCTCATATGAGCATATTCTAATATCCAAGTAAGCATTGAACTTGTAGTCGTTTTACCATGTGTACCCGAAACGGCTAACACCCAACGATCTTTTAAAACATTTTCAAGCAGCCATTGAGGTCCTGAAACATAAGGAATATTTCGGTCTAATACATGCTCAACCATAACGTTACCACGCGCCATTGCATTACCCACAATCACTAAATCAGGCTCATCTTCAAGGTGTTCTACTAAATAGCCTTGCTTTAATTCAATACCTAATTGTTCTAGTTGTATACTCATTGGCGGATAAACATTAGCATCGCAACCTGACACGCGATGGCCTAATTGTTTTGCAATAGCAGCAATGCCACCCATAAATGTGCCACAAATTCCTAATATATGAAGATGCATAAAATTCCTAAAACGCTATTCTTAACATTGACCATTGGCACAGCTAAAATCAGACAACACCAGTATCTCGCTAATATACCCAAATCAAATTGAAAAAGCACAATTGAAAATACAACTTAACTAATTAAATGCGATAAATAGATCTAATGATTGCAATCTTGGCGCATTTTGCGAAGATTCAGCATTAACTTTTTATCACATAATGTATTTTAAGGAAGCCTGTGACTTCACCTTATATTCAATCTCTTCATATCTACCCGATAAAATCGACTGCGGGTATATCATTATCAAAAAGCTGGGTTGATGATCTAGGATTAAGCTTTGATCGACGTTTTGTATTGACTGAATTAAACGGCCAATTTATCACTGCACGTACCCAGCCTGCATTATGTTTAATTCAAAGTCATTTAACGCCAGAAGGTTTAATATTAACAGCACCTAATATGCCTACTTTAGAGGTAAAGTTTAAAGACTTTAGTGAACAATACCATAAAGTTACAGTATGGAAAGATCAAATAAACTCACTTTATTGCCATCAAACTTATGACAAGTGGTTTAGTCAATATTTAAACTTGCCCTGTCAGCTTCATTTCTATAGCGAAAAATCATCACGTAAAGTTCAAGGCAGTATTAGCCAAGTAAGTTTTGCTGATGGCTATCCTCTATTATTAATTTCACAAGCTTCATTAGATGAGTTGAATGCAAAATTACTGTCGAGTAATGAAGTAACTATGGCTCAGTTTAGACCTAACATTGTCGTAAATGACACCCAGGCTTTTGAAGAAGATAGTTGGAAAAGCATTAGAATTGGTGAAGTTGAATTTGAGGTTTCTAAGCCTTGTAGTCGATGTGTTTTTACCACAATTGATCCCAGTAATGCTCAAAAGCATATTGAACAAGAACCTTTATCAACCTTGAAAAGCTTTCGCCAAATGGCTGATGGTGATGTCATGTTTGGTCAAAACTTAATTGCTTCAAATCAAGGTCAAATTAAACAAGGAGATAAAGTCACGGTTATCAGTAAGCAATCTCCACCTATTTTTGTTTCACAAAAATCAAACTCTAAAGAGCAAAAAAAAACATCTGCTATTCCAACTGATATTCCATCAAAAGAAGTTCAGCCTAGCAAAACAATACCCAAAAAAGTAACAATAGAGTTTGGTTCATGGAATAAAATTCATAAAGGTAATTCACAAGACCCTATCTTAGATCAGGGAGAGGCAGCTGGGTTAATTCTTCCGTATTCATGTCGTGGTGGTATGTGTGGGCGCTGTAAAATAAAACTAACAAGTGGTGAAGTGAAACAACTTGCCGATGATGGTTTAACAGACGATGAAAAAGATGAAGGTTATGTATTAGCTTGTAGTGCAATTCCACAATCTGATTTAATCCTCAGTTCGAGCTAGCAGGTAATAAACAATGTTAATGCTAAATTGTGATCTAGGAGAGTTAGTTGGCGAAAAAAATAACGATGCTTTAATTATGCCTCTCATTGATCAAGCAAATATTGCTTGTGGAGTACATGCTGGCAACGCTGAATCAATGATAAAAACGGTCAAACTTGCAATAAAACACAATGTTTCAATTGGTGCGCATCCTAGTTACCCTGACAGAGAAAATTTTGGTCGCATTTCCATAAAGATGAAAAGCAAAGATCTAAAAGAATGTGTACTTGAACAAATCAATACTTTAAATAGCATTTGTATTAGTCAAAAAACTCATCTTGATTATATTAAACCACACGGTGCTTTATATAATGACATGATGGCTAATCTCGATATTTTTGAAACTATTTGCCAAACTTTATCAATAAATCATAAAAATATAGCATTGATGATACAAGCTCTGCCTAGCCCACAACAATTTATAATTATTGCAAGAAAATATAATATCTCACTGCTATTTGAAGCCTTTGCTGATCGTGCATATCAAAAAAATGGATTACTAGTTCCGAGAAGTCAAAAGAACTCAGTTTACCACCAACAAAGTGAGGTGATAGAACAAATATCTCAACTGATTAAGTGCCAGCAATTAACAAGTATTGATAATCAAATATTACGATTAAATGTAGATACCTTATGTGTTCATGGTGACAATAATTCTGCACTTGAGTTAATAAGCGCATTAAGAAAGTTAATTAATGAATCAGTTTGAAATTACACCAAGTAGTGAAGATAGTGTATTAATCACTTGGCCAGAGAAAATCTGCCCTATTCAACACAATTCAATAATAGAAATATTGAAAATGGTTAAAGAACAACTAAATGATGTAATTTTTGAGAGCATTGTAAGTTACAACTCTTTAATGCTGTATTATCACTTCGATCAAATTACTTATCTACAGCTTAAACAGCGCATTGCTAATTGTATAATTCACTTTCAATATCCTCAAAATCTACCAATCAATGACACTTCTACGATTGAAATACCTGTATATTATGGGACAGATGCTGGCTGGGATTTAAACGCTGTTGCAAAGCAATGTCACCTTACCTGCGATCAAGTGATTGAAAAACATAGCCAGCAAGTTTATCGAGCTTATGCTTTAGGATTCACACCGGGTTTTTGTTATTTAGGCACATTAGATAAAAAAATAAATTTACCGAGAAGATCAACACCAAGAATAATAGTACCAAAAGGAGCGGTAGCAATTGCAGAAGCTCAGACAGCTGTTTATCCAAATAAAAGTCCAGGTGGTTGGCACATTATTGGTCAAACACCCACTCCTTTATATAAAAAGAGTAATGATAAGTTCAATCCAATAATCCGTGTTGGCCAGCAAATTAGGTTCACTTCTATAGATAGAGCTAGCTACATAAAAATGGCCGGTTGTGAGCCGATAAATGAGTGCGATATTTGATGACTTACTTACTGATAAACAAATTAAAAGGACAAGCATCTTTTCAAGATTTAGGAAGAGTATCGGCACAACATTTAGGTTTTAGTGCTAGTGGCGCAGCAGATGAATATAGTTTTTTATTAGCCAATAAATTAATTAATAATAAACTGAATGCTCCAGCAATTGAGGTTACTTTAGGTCAATTATCTTTATCCGCTTCAGGTCAATGCAACATTGTAATAACAGGTGCTGACTGCCAATCATATATTATTAAAAAAAAGGGGGAAAAGCTCCCCGTTAGAAATAATCTAATATTTACTTTATCAGAAGGAGACGAATTAAATTTATCGATACCTAAACAGCAACTGCACAGTTATATCGCTATTTCAGGCGGTTTTATCACTAAGAACTGGCTCAACAGTGCCTCTCAAACGACAAATGAATATTCTTTAGGTTTTGGCGAAAAAGAATT
>JAGSHH010000184.1 GCA_023954655.1 Colwelliaceae bacterium | reverse complement strand
GCAAACAGCACAACCTTTTTATCTTTGAATAATTCATCAGTACTGTGGCTAACCATATTTCCGCTAGCTAATTGCTGTAACACACCTGTTGGCATTTTCATTTTTTCTTGGATCATTATTTAACCTTATTTTGTGAAAGGGGTAACTTAACGGCTTTACATAAAAAGCCTTTATCATGTGCACATCGAGCACAATCTTTACAAAGAAATCTTGGTTTATCAACAATGTGTGCGAGTTCGTGCATGCATTTATCGATCTCTTTTTTTTTCCATTTGCACAAAGACTTAGCCATGAACAAATTCCTTAAAAAAACTCTACGTATAATTTTAGAGTATTGGAAGGGTTACCGCACAATTTAGTTATAAAAAATGTTATTTTTAATTAAGAGAGCGGCTGACTATATTTTTAAGTGTTGCAGCTTTATTTGGTGTTCGTGAGGGTTAATGCGAATGTCTGAATAATATCACCCATTTGTGCAATTACATTTTGTGAAATATTGTCGGCTAGCTTTCATTATTGGTTTCTTCATTATTATATAAAAGTTTGCCTCTACTTTATATTATTGAGGTAATACGCTTTTCAAAGTTGAGCATCATAACTCACCATTCATTTTTAAAGCGTATTTATTGGATATACATAGTTTGATTATCCCTAATAATCAAACAAGAAAGCTCTTTACAGCTCAGTAACAATTATTCTTTAGAAACTGCTGTTGGATCATCAATATCAGATGGAACAGTTCCTTTAAAACCCGTCTTGTCAGCAGTAGTCATACAAAGAATCAACATACCATCTTTAACAACTACATTCTTAGGATCAAAATCAGTTCTATTCTCTTTAAATGTCCAATTGGCCTTAGCCCAGCGCGAGGTATCAAAAGTATTAAATTCATCTCGCCAAGCGGGTGTAAAATCAGTCCCGTTTGGCCCTGCACCCGGAGTGTAACTATCATATGAAAACCAACTAACATATTGATAAATTGGTAAAGTTTCAGGTTCAAAGGTCCCTACCCAATCTACTGAAGTTGCTGCCCATAAATTAAAACGATTACTCATTGGTGACGTCAAGAGATCCGTTTGGCCACCTTCAGAAGTGCGCGTCACAACTCCATCAACCTTCCAAACAACCTTACCTGGAGTCCACTCGATTGTGAAAGTGTGAAATTTATCCGCAAATCCACCCGTGCCATGTAATTCTTCTGAATGCTGACTACCTTTCATTCCTGTAATAATATTCGACTGCCAAACATCAGCATTATCCTTTCCCTTAATCTCAATATCTACTTCTTCCCAAGGGTATATTCCTTTTTCAGAACCATTTTTATAAAGAAAAAAAGTAGACAGTGTGCCACTTCCTTTTGCGGCCATCATACGCATTTCAAAACGTCCATAAGTGACAGCTTTAGAATCTGGCGCATATATTTCTGCTCCTTTATAATCTTTTGCTAATGCTAATATGGGAGTAATAACAAGACACGCAATTATCAGTTTTTTGATATTTATCATTTGGATTTATATAGTTAAATCAATTGTTTTCTAATTATTACCAATTCAAATTCAGAATGCACCTAATATATTTACTATAAACAGTATATTCGTTACATCAGTTCATAGCCGTATAATTTAAATAATGCTTAAAGTGGTAACAGCAAATTTATACACCTAATGAAACTTCTTCACGATGTAGATCGTCTATTTATGATTAACTTCATAAATAGACTTTCCATTACGTTTCCGAATTCGGTATAGAAGAACGGTATTGATTGCTTTTTCTAAGGGATCTTCAGCAATACTTACTGATTTGATAATTTAGTGAAGGTTATAATTTAGGTTTATTGTATATTTGGAATCGTGTTATTGACATAAACATCAAAACGTTTTTTCATTTTAATACTTGTTGATTCTAATTATTTAGCCACCAAATACAGAGTTTGATTAATATCGTTGACCTGCTCAGCAACATCTTTTGAAATATGAGACGCTAACTCTCTTGATTGAGCCACTTCATTAGTAACACTAAACATGGCCTGTTCAAAGTCAGAAAAATGCAAGCGTTGCTGATTAATTTGTTCTAAAGTGTCTTCTGCTACATTCGCTGAAGTTATTGCTTGCTTTACTACTTTTTCTGCATTTTCTTTCAATAATTCAGCGATTTCTATTTGCTGATTTGAGGCGTTCTCAATACCATAAATATTGTCGGTTAAAGCGGAACTTGCTTGATTGAGCTGTTCGAGGCGTTGGCTGACTTGTTTAAGTGAGTCTTGAGTTTTACCTGCTAGCTGTCTAACTTCATCAGCGACAACAGAAAATCCTCGTCCATGTTCACCAGCCCGAGCTGCTTCGATGGCCGCATTTAATGCGAGCAAATTGGTTTGATCAGCAATTGAACTAATTACATCGACAATTGTTCCTACGCTTTCAACAGATTGACCTAAAGATAAAATGGCACTTTTACCAGCATTAGCCGCAGAATTTGTTTCTTCACTAGCGCTTAACACTTCGGTTACTTTATACTGGCTATCGTTCATAGCATTTTGAGTAGCTTGCGCATTGTCTACAACTTGATGAGAAAGCGTATTAACATTTTCAGTAACATTTAATAATGCTTGCATAATTTCACCAACAGCAACTAAATGTTCGCTGGTCGTTGAAGATGAGTTTAATATGTTCTGAGCTTGGCTTTCCATTGTTTGCAATGCGTTAGAAACTAAATTTAATTGAGTCGATTTTTGTTTATCTTCTTCTGCAAGCTTTGAAACCATTTGATTGAAACTATTAGATATTTCACCTAGTTCAGTTTTTTTTGAGATCCCGATAATATTATCAACTTTACCTTCATTTACCAATGTGACAAAACTATCTCTTAACTTACGAAGCGGATTTAATACAACATTGCGCATTAGCCAGTAATTAGCCGTTAAAAATATGATTAAGAATGCTAATAAAATCATGACAACACTTTTAAGTGTGCTATTTACTTTTTCTTGTTCTTGAGAAACCGCTGCTTCGCCGGAGACAATAATTTTTTCTAAATCACCAACCTGATTTACTAATAGTTGCAAACCTTGATTACGCTTTTGTTTAAGGTTTATGGTGTTTTGTAATTCATTTCTATACCTATTCACTAGAGAGTTAAGTTCATTCAAGGCATCGATACTTAAATCTTCGAGATCTTCTTCGTCATCAAATAAGTCATCTTCGTCTTCATCAACTTCAGGATAAATTTCTAATGCGGGGAATACTGAAAGTTTATTTAGCAAGTTATTCAAATCAGCAAGGGTAAGGTTAATCGATTCATTATTTAGTCGATTATCTCTAAACATTTTTTCACGCCTATTAACTAAGTCGTAAAGAGCTTTAGAAATTTCATTTGTTATTGTTAAATAGATCGTTTTTTGTTGTGTGTTAAGTATTTTTGACTGAGTTGCGTATTTCGCCAATTCTAATGTTATTGCGGAAATTTCTTGTTCTCCATTTCGCAATAACGCCAGAGGATCCCCACTAAGTTTACCCATTGCACGGTATTTTGTTTTGATATCACTTTTTAATAAGCTTGCTTGTGTGTTGATTTGATTGGTTAATTCATCAATTTCAAGTTTTTTAGTAATAGCAAGGATTTCATTTAATTGAGTTACAGTAGTGTTCAATAAACTTGCATCGCCATTTTGAAGGTAATTATTGATTGTTCTATTGAATTTAATTGTCGTGAGAGACTTTAATGATTGATAACCAGCATATTGGATACGACTCTTTGATAGTGACTGGCCAACCTGATACATAGTCGCTAGGAAAATGAGAGCAAATAAACTAATTGCTACAACTGAGATTTTAGAAAAACTAGAGACTCGCACTGAATACTACTCATACACACAATATGCAATGAAGTTTATTAGGGTTTTATGACGGTTTTGCTACATTAATGTTACCAAATTATGACGCCTTTGATTATTCAGGTGCTTTACGCTTTTGGAATTGCTTGATTGACATAAACATCAAAACGGTTTTTTTTCATATTAATACTTGTAGATGGCTTAATATTATTTAGTGGTTCGGCATAAGAAGGGCGTTTAACTACGACACGATATTTTGCCAATTTTAAAGCGGGCGCTAATAAATTATCAGCATCTAAATCTTCACCTACAAGTGATTGAAAAACTCGCATTTCCTTTTTAACAGCCGCTGACTTTTCACGGTGCGGATACATAGGATCTAAATAGACTACATCGGGTGCTTTAGAAAGTGTCATATTATCGATAGAAGATGCATAAATTAATTTTATACGATCAGCAATGTCTGCGATTTCATTATTTAATTTTGCTCGTTCTAAACCATTTTCTAATAGTGCGGCAACAATAGGCATACGCTCCATCATTGTTACCTGACAACCGAGAGTTGCTAGTACAAAAGAGTCTCTGCCTAAACCTGCAGTCGCGTCTAAGACATGAGGCGTAAAACCGTGTTTTAATCCTATGGCTTTAGCGATATCTTGTCCTCGGCCACCACCAAATTTACGGCGATGAGCAACTGCCCCATCAACAAAATCAACTTTAATTGCACTTAGCTTTGGTTCATCAAGCTTTATTAATTCAATATGTTGAAAGTTTGCCTGTAATAAAAAGGCCAATGTTGCGTGTTGATTAATAGCTGCAACATCACCAATGTAGTTAAGCTTCCATTTCTTAGCAACTTTCTTAGCAAGGTCAACATCAGTTTTATCTTTATAGCCAACGGCTATCTGATCTAAATTCATTAATTATTCAACTTGTATCGAATTATCACCTGTAGCAAAAGCAACTAAACGACTGATTTGGCTAAGGGACAAATTGCATTCTTTTTGCCACTGGTTAAAGGTCTGCTGAATGGCGTTTAAACTTGATTTGCTTTGAATACCACCACTGATTATATCGTGGGCCCTAAAATAGGCTTCAACATCACGAGAGAGTATAAAAGTATCTTTTCCAAGTGCACGAAGGGCATAAGGGCCTGTATTTCCACCTAAACGCTGACCATGCTTTTTCAAGTAAGCCCATAAACCAATTATATTATTTGTAGGCCAAGTTGCGATGAATTCTGCAAAAGTTTTGTGTTCATCACTATTGTTCTGCTCTTCAAATATCATTTGAGCATTGGCTTTGATGGTTTTTACTTTATTAAAGTTCCGGATAATTTTTGGATCGGCAGCTTTACGCTCTAACATTTCTTCAGGCATCATCAATATCTTTTCAATATCAAATTTAAAAAAGCTCTCTTCGAAATTTGACCATTTATTTTCAACTACTCGCCAAACAAAACCACTTTGAAATATTTTTTTTGTAAAAGCAGATAATAAACGATCATCGCTTAGATGTTTTATCAGATGATCTTGATTACCTTCCCCCAACAATATTACTAAAGAGGATTCACCGCCTTTCCGATCGCAGGCACGATGATAAATTTTTTGAAATGATTCCATGAAAATACTCTTATTATTATTTTAAGGAGAAGACCATATTGTAGAAAAAACTAATTTTGATAGGCAATTATTTTATTTCGGCCATCTCTTTTCGCTTCATAAAGTGCTATATCAGCATTATTAATATTATCATCAATATTTATATCTGTATTCATTTGAGTTACCCCAAAACTTGCTGAAATAGAGATAGTATTTTTACCTATATGAATGGGTAAGTCACTTATTGTAGTTCTGAGGCGTTCGGCAGTATTCATTGCTTGTTCTAGATCTATTTGGGGTAACAATATAATAAATTCTTCGCCACCAATGCGTATCAAAACATCTTCTGCTCTTAAAGATGATTCAATTATTTTTGAAAAGCTTATTAACACTTTGTCACCCGCAGCATGCCCGTATGTGTCGTTGATGTTTTTAAACCAATCTATATCGCAAATGATTAATGATAGTGGCGAATTGGTGCGCTTAGCCAAAGAAAACATCTGTAATGAAACTTCGTTTAAATAGTTTCTATTCTTAGCTCCAGTTAGTCTATCGGTGATAATTTCTTTTCTTAACTTTCCTACTAAAGAATAAATAATACTTAACGCAAAACCAAAAAATAAAACACAAACAAAACACAACAATGAAATGAAATATAGCACTATTGGTACTTGTCTTTCTTCAGAAAAAAATAATGTGTAAGTAACTATATAAGCAACAAAAATCAATAGAGTGATTAAAATAGAGCCATACAAGACTCTGTCACCTAAGCGATGGATTTTGAACTGTTGATTGCATTTTTTTATCGTAAATGCATAAGGTATAAAAATGTTAATTAAGACAAAAGAGGCTCTTAAATAACCTCCATTTAGCTTTGTTTGTAATAGATAAATGAAAATGGCAAAAAGAGCGCAGTGTAAGGCACAAAAAAAGTAATGCTTACGATTTATCTTATAATCGTAACGAGTATAAATTGCAAACATCAACATATAAGATGTCATTAAGATAAATATGTTACTCACAACAATAGAAGCTAGAGGTAAGTATTCATAACGAAGTAAAATAGCTTCAAAAGCGAGTATGGTAAATAAAAGTACTAATCTGAAATAATAAGTTGAGCGGGCTTTATTACGATTGTCTGGTGTTGGAAGAAAATAGGTAAAGGCATAGAGCACCACACAAACTATTGAAAGTGCAGAAAAAAATGACAAGCTAATTAAGTATTCTTGCAAATGTCACTTCCTAGATATTGGTGTTTTACTGTGAGTAATAACTTTATTATATATTAGATTCAGTTCTTTAGAGAATTGTTACTTAATAAAAACCCATTAAATTAATAATGGGTTTTTATTGAAAAG
>JAGSHH010000004.1 GCA_023954655.1 Colwelliaceae bacterium | reverse complement strand
TTGGAGCGGCTAACGAGACTCGAACTCGTGACATTCACGTTGGCAACGTGATGCTCTACCAGCTGAGCTACAGCCGCTTCATCTGTTGACTCCCTGTCAACTGGTGGTGCATTTTACATTGAAATATTAACGAGTCAACCCTTTACTTTCAAATTAATTTCAATTTTAATTCAACTGGTTAAAAACCGTCTAAAATGCTGTTTTTTTGATACCTAAGCAGCCATTTCGCTTGGTTTTTAGTCAGTTGATTTAGTCTTTTAATTCGGGCCAAGCAGCTTTAAAGTAGATAAGCATAGTCCAAACAGTTAAAAAGGTAGCTATTGCATAAAATAAATAGGCCGCAAAAATAATTAATTCATGTGGAATATATAAATAATTGAGTAAAGCATCACTCTGGCTAGGTTGCCAAATTAACCCCATAATACCGAGCATTTGAGCGGCTGTTTTATATTTTCCTAAAGTAGATACAGCAACAGTATCTCTTTTCCCTCTTGAAGACATAAATTCACGTAAGGCACTAATAAAGATCTCTCGAGCAATCATAATCATCGCTGGTACAGCGATATACCATTGTTGATATTCCTCAGCTATCATAATAAGTGCTGCAGCGACCATTAATTTATCAGCAACAGGGTCGATAAAGGCACCAAAAGCAGAAGATTGGTTTAGTTTCCTTGCTAAATAACCATCTAATGCATCACTTATTGACGCTACCCAAAATACAGCAAAGGCACCAAAATGATTCCATGAAACAGGTAGATAATAAACGATAATAAAAACAGGGATTAAAAGAATTCTAAACAAGGTTATTTGATTGGGGATAGTCCACATAAAAATTTCACACTACATTATTGTTATATCGCGTACAAAGTTATCTAAAATACTAAAAAGAAAAATAACAATACAAGCCTTAATAGCTTTATTCTACACAGATATTAAATTAATTGTCATGTAATGTATTATAAATAATTTCTGCTAAATCAGAACTTATCCCTGGGACCTTTTCTAAAGAAGTAATATCTGCCTTTACAACTTCTTGTAAGCCCCCTAGATACTTTAATAAGGTTTGTCTTTTTTTAGCGCCTATACCAGGGATAGATTCTAATACTGATTTTTTACTGACTTTTTGTCGCTTAGCTCTGTGCCCTGCTATGGCAAACCGATGAGATTCATCTCGGATATGCTGAACTAAATGTAAAGCTGGTGAATTTCCGGGCAATGTTATTAATTGATGGCTACCCGCTAAAATTAAAGTTTCTAATCCTGGTTTGCGAGACTCACCTTTTGCTACACCAACTAATAAAGGTGTTCTATCTAAATTTAGCTCATTGAAAAAATGCTCTGCTTTTGCAAGTTGTCCCTTACCACCATCAATAAATACAATATCGGGTAATTTATCAATATCAGTCACTTTGCCATAACGCTTATTTAAGGCGAATGCCATTGCAGCGTAATCGTCGCCGGGGGTTATTCCATGCACATTATAGCGTCTATAATCGCTTTTTAATGGACCTTCTTGATTAAAGACAACGTTAGATGCAATAGTTTGTTGCCCCATGGTATGGCTTATATCAAAACATTCGATACGATTAATACCATTTTCAAGATCAAACACCTCATTTAGAGCAGTAAATCTTGCTTGCATTGATTCTTTATGGCTATTTTTAGTGACTAATGCACTTTCAGCATTAGTATTTGCTAATTTAATATAATTAGCTCTTTCTGAACGTACTTTAAAGGAAAGTTTTACTTCATAGTTAGCTTGGTCTGACAATAATGTACGGAACTCATCTAAATGGTCTATAGAAAAAGGGAGAATGATTTCTTTAGGAATTTTTCCTGCTTTAATATCTTGCCCAAAGTAATGCTGGCTAATGAATGCTTGTACAATTTCATTGTCTTCTGTACCGGCTGGAATACTAGGAAAATAACTTTTGCTTCCTAGTATTTTATGATCTCGAATAAACAAAAGGTGAATACAAACTTGCGATTTATCACGAAATATTCCTATCACATCTAATTCAGCAGCTATGCCACTAACATATTGCTGTTGCTGAACTTTGCGTAATGTCGAAATTTGATCACGATATTTAGCTGCATTTTCAAAATCAAGCTCGATACTGGATTTTTCCATTTTACTTACTAAGTGTTCAATAACTGTCGAGCTTTTACCTTTTAAAAATAATTTAGCTAATTCTACTTGCTGTAGATAATCGTTATCTGAAATTTTATTAACACAGGGTGCTGAACATCGATTTAATTGATATTGAAGGCAGGGACGGCTTCTAGCACGATAATAACTGTCTTCACATTGCCTAATAGGAAAAAGTTTTTGCATTAAACGTAAGCTTTGCCAAACTGCACCTACTGTTGGATATGGACCAAAATAATCTCCTTTAACTTTCTTTCCACCTCTATGTAAACCTAACTTAGGGTGTTGGTGATCGGTTATCAATAAATACGGATAGGTTTTGTCATCTCTAAGTAAAATATTATATTTAGGCTGATACTTTTTGATGTAATTGTTTTCGAGAATTAATGCTTCACCCTCTGTATGCGTTACAGTCACGTCAATAGCAGAAATTTGTTTAACTAAGGCTTTGGTTTTGTTACTTCCGACATCTTTTCTAAAATAACTGGATAAGCGTTTTTTTAAATCTTTAGCTTTACCGACATAAATTATGGTTTGATCGAGGTCGTACATTCGGTAAACCCCTGCCTGTTGCGTTACAACAGACAGAAATGCTTGATGATCGAATTCAGGAAGAGATGTTGTCACTTTTATAATTTAAGCAATGAGAATTAAGATTAAAGCTTTTCTGTTTTGAGCATACCGTGTCGAATGGCTAAATGTGTAAGTTCAACATCATTACCCACATTAAGCTTTTCAAACATACGATAGCGGTAACTATTTATAGTTTTAGTACTTAATACTAACTGCTCTGAAATATTAGGCACTTTTTCGCCACGCGTGATCATTAACATAATTTGTAATTCACGCTCAGACAATACATTAAATGGATTTTCTTCTGCTGATTTAAATTGACTTAATGCCATTTGTTGAGCAATTTCAGGCGTTATATAACGTTGACCACTATTAACAGCACGAATCGCATTGACCATTTCATCTGGCCCAGCACCTTTTGTTAAATAGCCAGCAGCACCTATTTGCATCACTTTAGTAGGGATTGGATCTTCACAATAAACTGTTAAAACAATTACTTTTACATCAGGCGCATAACGAATGATTTTTTTAGTCGCTTCTAAACCGCCGATACCTGGCATATTCATATCCATTAACACAACATCAGGCTCTGTTTTTCTACAAAACTGAACAGCTTCTTCACCTGTTTGGGTTTCGCCAATAACCTTAAGCCCTTTAACTTCGTCTAGAATCTTTCGAATACCAGTTCGAACTAACTCATGATCATCTACAAGTAAAACATTTATCAAAGGAAAGTTACCTTTTTATTTGTGTGGTTGGAATGGCAATGATTATAGCCTGAGCCAAGAATATAGCGATTTTTAAAGTAAAACAATCTAATTCATATAAAACTAAATAATAACTAATGACCTAAATGTAATTAAATATTACAAAGATGTTTTATAATTTGTTTTTATTTAGCCAGTTGTTCAATAAGCCTATTTGACCATTTTTATATGCTGCGTAAGTTAATCTAACCGCATTACTTAAAATAACGCTGTCATTCCAGCCAGTTTGTTCCGATATTAATTTATAACATTCTTTTGCTTCAGGTGATAAATAACCTCTCATTTCTTGTTTACCACGATCTTTTTGTCTCTCTCTATATCGTTTTTGTTTTTCCGCATTGGTTAACGCTTTTTTCTTTTCAACCTTATTATTCACAATATCAAACTTCTATAAAAGTTATGCGTTACTATATTTTACCTAAATAATGATTTATGACAAATAAACTTTTAAAAAATAACTGTTCGGAGTTGTTTAGCGTACAAGTGTACGCTAGAGTAGCGCCTTTAAAAGTAAGAGAGTAATATCATTCCCATGACACAAAAAAATTCATTTTCAAAAGAAGATTTGATCGATGCTGGCACCACAGACTTTTTTGGTGAAGGTAACAGTAAATTGCCTAAAGGCAATATGCTCATGATGGACCGTATCAATTTGATCACTGAAGAAGGTGGTTTATTTGATAAAGGTGAAATTATAGCTGAATTAGATATTACGCCAGATTTGTGGTTTTTTGATTGTCACTTCCAAGGTGACCCTGTAATGCCGGGCTGTTTAGGTTTAGATGCTATGTGGCAACTTGTCGGTTTTTACTTAGGATGGGCAGGTGGACCAGGCCGTGGTCGTGCATTAGGTGTTGGTGAAGTGAAGTTTACTGGCCAAATTTTACCTACAGCCAAAAAAGTAACTTATAAAATTAATTTAAAGCGCGTTATTAAACGTAAGTTATTTATGGGTATTGCTGACGGTTCAGTTAGTGTTGATGGTAAAGAAATTTACACTGCTAAAGATCTAAAAGTTGGCCTTTTTGCTGATACTTCAGCCTTCTAAAGCTGAATTAATTCTTTAAAAAAAGCGCTAATGAGAAATCATTAGCGCTTTTTTATATTTATATAAGCTTAATCTAAAATTTAAGCATTTATAAAGTAATAATAATTAACCTCTAACATGCTCTAAAGCTTGTTTGGCTAACTCAGTAATTTTTTTCCAGTTCTTTTGAGCAATAATTTCATCTGACACTAACCAAGAGCCCCCACAACATGCAACATTTGGAAGTGCTAAATAATTATTGATATTATTTAAGTTAATGCCACCTGTTGGGCAAAAACGAATATCAGCAAATGGTCCACCAATAGATTTAATGGCATTCACGCCACCTGATGCTTCTGCAGGAAAGAATTTAAAATGGTCATAACCATAATCAATACCATCCATTAGCTCTGAAATCGATGATATGCCAGGAATAAGGGCAATATCCCCTTCGTTTCCTGCTTGTAATAAATCTTTTGTTAAACCTGGGCTAATTGCAAATTTTGAACCTGCATCGGCTGAGCGTTGTAATAGTTCACGATTAGTAACAGTACCAGAACCAACAACAGCTTCAGGTAAAGCTTTTGCTATAGTGCTAATGACATCTAAAGCGGCAGGTGTTCTTAACGTTACTTCTAGAACTTTTACATCAGCGGCAAGTAGTGCTTCTGCAATAGGTAATGCATCTTCAACATCCTTTATAACGAGTACAGGAACAACAGGTCCCATGGCGAAAAGATCTTTTGGCGCAACTTGCCATTTTTGAGATAAGGTCATAATTCCTATTTATCCTTTGTTTTGAAGATTGTGTTGTCGAAGATATGCCGAGGCACCTAAAATTCCAGGCTGCGATTCTGTGATCACAAAAGTAGGTATTGTATTATTAAATGTAATACGACCTTTACTCTCGAAACGACTTCTAAATTCACTTTGTTTAAAATATTCAATAAATCGCGGTACAATACCACCTGCAATATACAGACCGCCAAAGCTGGCTAATGTAAGTGCTAAATTCCCTGAAAAACTTCCTAATACTTTACAAAATTGTGCCAAAGTTTTTTCACACAAATCGCAACTATTAGATAAAGCCTTTTCTGAAATTTCTTGTGCAGTTAAGTCAGGTAAATTTGCATTTTCAATATGATTAAGTGCTTGATATATTTGTTCTAAGCCAAGTCCTGACAATAGCTGTTCATATGATACGTGCTGGTATTTTTTCAATAGAAATAAAAGTATTTTTGTTTCTAATTCATCAACAGGTGCAAAATCAACATGCCCGCCCTCTCCACTTAGGGCCTGCCATTGGTTCTCACCAGAAGGAATGACATTAGCAACTCCTAAACCTGTACCTGGGCCACAAATTGAAATAGGTTTACTTTGAACTACTGTACCTTCACCAATTTGTACCTTTTGCTCATCGTTTAAATAAGGAACAGCATGAGCGATAGCGGTGTAATCATTAATTAATAATAATTTGTTTAATGACAATTCTGCTTTAAGTTCAGTTTTAGAGAACTCCCAAGGTAAATTTGTCATTGAAACTAAATCATTTTCAACAGGACAAGCTATCGCTAAACAAGCATTAATAGACTTTTTGTTTAGTTGGTTTTCATCAATGTAAGTTTTGATCACCGCCGATAAGCTTGGGTATTCACTACATCGAAATACTTTTAATGATTTAACTGTTTCGTCATTTTCGAAAATACCAATACGTATATTGGTACCTCCTATATCAGCGACAAGATTAATTATTTGACTCATGACTAATTCCGTAGTTTATTCATCATCAAACAAGGAACAAGCCCCTGTTTCTGCAGTGCTTAAATTACGACGCATAGCGCCAAACAACTCACGTCCCATGCCTAAATGGTGGTTATTCTTTTGGAATTGAGCACATGGACGTTGATTTAATTCTGCTTCATCAACAAGTAAGTTTAGCTCTCCTGTTGAACAATTTAATTCAATCATATCGCCAGAATTTATTTTAGAGATTATACCGCCATCTAATGCCTCAGGACATAAATGAATAGCAGCAGGTACACGACCCGAAGCTCCAGACATTCGACCGTCAGTAACAAGTGCTACTTTGTGACCATTAGCCTGTAATACACCAAGAGGAGGTGTAAGCTTGTGTAATTCAGGCATACCACGAGCTTTTGGACCTTGGAACCTAACAACTGCAACAAAATCTTTATTTAACTCACCGGCATTAAAAGCAACATCTATTTCATGTTGATCTTCAAATACTATAGCTGGTGCTTTGATAACAACATCATCAACAGGCATAGAAGAAGTTTTAATTACAGAAGTTCCGATATTACCTTTAAGTGTTAATAAACCACCATGATGACTAAATGGTTTTTCAAAAGTTGCAATAACTTCGTCGTCACCAGAAACTTTAGGGATGTCAACCCAAACTAATTGATCATCTTTAATAACTGGCTTTTGTGTATAACGAGTAAGACCTTTACCACAAATTGTTTCAACATCTTCATGAATAAGGCCAGCGTCTATCAATTCTTTAAATAATAATGCCATACCACCAGCCTCTTGGAAGTGGTTTACATCGGCATGACCATTTGGATAAATACGTGTTAACAATGGTACAACTTCAGAAAGATCATGAAAGTCATGGAAATTGATGATAATTCCAGCAGCTTTAGCAAATGCTATAATATGCATGATCAAATTAGTTGAACCGCCAGTTGCTAATAATGCAACGATTGCATTAACAACAGAACGCTCATCAACCATTTTACCAATCGGCATATAATTGCCCGATTGTTGGGTTATTCTTGTTACTTGGCGAGCAGCAGCTTTTGTTAATTCTTCACGTAATTGGGTATTTGGCTGAACAAAAGATGCACCTGGTAAATGCAAACCCATAAACTCAACAACTAGTTGATTTGAATTAGCAGTACCAAAAAAGGTACAAGTACCGGGTGCATGATAAGAAGCTGATTCGGCTTCTAATAACTTATCTTTACCTATTTCACCTTTGGCAAATTGTTGGCGAACACGTGCTTTTTCTTTGTTAGGAATACCTGAAGGCATAGGTCCTGCAGGAACAAAAACAATAGGTAAATGACCAAATGACATACTAGCAATTAATAAGCCTGGGACAATTTTGTCACAAATACCAAGCATTACAGCACCATCAAACATATTGTGGGATAATGCTACTGCCGTAGACATTGCAATAACATCACGACTCATCAAGCTAAGATCCATGCCATCTTGACCTTGTGTAACACCGTCACACATAGCAGGAACACCACCAGCAAACTGAGCAATACCGCCAGTTTCTTTTACTGCTTTTTTAATGATAGCAGGATACGTTTCATAAGGTTGGTGGGCAGATAACATTTCATTATAAGCAGAAACAATCGCAACATCAGAGTGATTAACACCCCTTAAGATATCTTTATCTTCTTTACCACAAGCGGCAAAACCGTGTGCTAAATTACCACAAGCTAAATTAGCCCTATGTACAGTGTCTGCTTTAGCAGCATCTATTCTTGCTAAATAAGGGAGACGTGTCGCCTTACTACGTTCGATTATTCTATTGGTAATATCAACAATTTCTTTTTTCATCGGTACAGCCGTTGAATTATTCATAATTTACTCCGCCCAATACACATTGGTATTGATTTCAGGATCTTGTAAAAATGCCCTAATTGGCATTTGTTTAATATCGGTTCCAGCTAAAGCACTATTAAGTACAGATTTTTTATTTTCACTGCTGATGTGTAGAAATACGTTTTCACTTTGTTTTAATGATGAAAAACTAAATGAAATTCTGTCGTGAGGAGCTGTTTTAGGAATTACTTTTAATAAAGGTTCTTTAGTTGAAAAACACTCATCAATTTCATCACTGCATGGAAACAAAGAAGCAGTATGTCCATCTTCACCCATACCCAAAATAAGTACATCAAGGGGTAATAGTGCTGTATTAGCTGCTAAATTCAAATCACATAGAGTTTCACTACAAAGTTTCTCACCTTGTTTTAAGTGAAAAAACTTAGCATTAACTGCCTTGTTTTGAAGTAAATTCTCATGAACTAAACGAGTATTACTGGCATCACTCTCTATTGTTACCCAACGTTCATCAGCTAATGTAATAGTAATATCACTCCAAGATAGGTCTTTTTGTGATAAAGCTGTAAAAAAGCCTTTAGGTGTTGAACCACCTGAAACAGCAATACTTGCTTTACCTCTAATAGCAATAGCATTTGTTAGAATTTCAGCAACTTGATCTGCAAGTTGTTTGTCTAAATCTTCTCGTTTTGCAAATTCATTTAATTGATACATTATTCTACCCACTGCCTATCATCACGTGCGATTAATGAAATTGAAGAAACTGGTCCCCAAGAACCCGCTGCATATGGTTTAGGTGATTCATTAGTTGATTGCCAAGCATCAATAATACTGTCAGCCCAAGTCCAAGCGGCTTCTACTTCATCTCGGCTGACAAATAATGATTGATTACCATTTATCACTTCAAGCATTAAGCGTTCATAGGCATCAACAACTCGTTGATTTTCGTAGGTATCAGAAAAGCTCAAATCAAGTTTGTTTTCCTGAATGTGCATTTGTGATGCAATTCCAGGAATTTTATTCATCATTTGCAATTCAACACCTTCGTCAGGTTGTAAACGAATAGTCAATTTGTTTGCTGGTAAGTCCGCATGACTATCTTTAAAGATGTTATGCGCTTGTTGTTTAAAATGAACAACTATTTCACTATGTTTAGCTGGCATTCTTTTTCCAGTTCTTAAGTAGAACGGAACGCCTGCCCAACGCCAATTATCAATTTCAGCTTTAATAGCAACAAATGTTTCTGTGTTACTATTTGCATTGGCGCCTTCTTCGTTTAAATAACCAGGAACAGGATTACCATTTAAATAACCATCTGCATATTGTCCACGCACGGTTTTTTCTTTTACATTAGTCCGATCAATCGGTACCAATGCTTTAACCGCTTTTAGTTTTTCAGCACGGATACTGTCTGCACTTAAATCTGCTGGTGGTTCCATTGCTAATAATGAGAGAATTTGTAATAAATGATTTTGGATCATATCGCGCATTTGGCCAGCATCATCATAAAACCCCCAACGCCCCTCAATACCAACACTTTCAGCAACAGTTATTTGTACATGATCAATACTGTTACGATCCCAGTTATTGGTAAATAAAGAATTAGCGAAACGTAATACAAGTAAATTAAGTACCGTTTCTTTACCTAAGTAATGGTCAATACGATAAATTTGGTTTTCTTTAAAATAACGTGATACTTGATCATTAATCACTTTTGATGATTCTAAACAATGCCCAATAGGTTTTTCCATGACGACTCTATCAGCGTCAGTAATTAACCCTGATTCTTTCAAACCGTCTGAAATGTCGCCATAAATAGCAGGTGGTGTAGAGAAATAATAAACACGTGTTTCATGACCAGCTGAAAGTGTTGTCGCTAAGTTTTTATAAGCATTTAAGTCTTTAAAATCTAATTGTTGATAAACGAGACGAGCTTTAAAACGTTCAACTACTTCTTTATCTAATCCTTCTTTAACAAACTCCGTCAAATTATCCATAACAAATTTAGTGAGTTCTTCAAGACTAATATCTTGCCTAGCAACAGCAACAATACGGCTGTCAGGATTTAATAAACCAACTTGGTCAAGTTGATAAAGTGCAGGTAATAATTTACGGCGAGATAAATCACCAAGCGCACCAAAGAGTACAATTTCACTAGCAGACTGATAATCGGTGTTTTTCATAAGAATAATTCTCTAGTTTTAATAATCTAATTGTAACTAAACTACATTTAGCACTAATTTAGCGCTTGTTGGCAGTTCAGTAAAGAACTTTTTGTAATTTTACAACAAAACAAGTAATAATTGAGTTCGCAACACTTATAAGCAAAATAATCCACCTTCTTATTATTAAACATTTGCAAAAAAATGCCATTTTGTTTTATATTAATAAGAAAAATGAAATAAATTTACATTTTTTCTGTTTAAAGTTGAGAAAATTAATTACACTTAATAAAAATAACTACGGTGGTAATGAATGAATATTTTAGAAAAGATAGCTAATGAGTTAGACACATTTAGTAAATCAGAGCGAAAAGTTGCTGAAGTAATTATGTCATCACCGAGTACGGTTATTCATGCAAGTATTGCTGCATTAGCTAAACAAGCAAATATCAGTGAGCCTACAGTAAATCGATTTTGTCGACGTTTAGATACTAAAGGTTACCCTGATTTTAAATTGCATTTAGCACAAAGTTTGGCAAACGGTACCCCTTATGTAAACAGACACGTTGATGAGAATGATAGTGCTGATGAATATACAGCAAAAATATTTGAATCAACTATGGCTAACCTTGAGCTAGCACGCAAAAGTTTAGATACAGGAACAATTAATCGTTCAGTAGATTTATTAACACAAGCTAACAAAATTTCATTTTTTGGTTTAGGTGCCTCAGCAGTCGTTGCCCATGATGCACTTAACAAGTTTTTTCGCTTCAATGTCCCTGTTGTTTATTTTGATGACATATTAATGCAACGCATGAGTGCTATTAATAGTCAGCAAGGTGATGTTGTTGTGGTTATTTCTCATACTGGAAGAACAAAGTCTTTAGTAGAAGTAGCTAGCTTAGCTAAAGAAAATGATGCCACTGTTATTGGTATCACTACAGAAGGTACGCCATTAGCTAAAGAATGTAATATTGTCTTATCAGTAGATGTAGCTGAAGACACTGATTTATATATGCCAATGTCTTCTCGAATTGCACAGTTAGCGCTCATTGATATTTTAGCTACCGGCTTTACATTACGTCGTGGTACTAAGTTTAGAGATAACTTAAAGAAAGTAAAAGATAGCTTACGAAGCTCACGTTTCGAACGCAAAGAATCATAATTCATTATTAATTAGTTTTATACTAAGGATTAAAATGCCTAGAAGAACGAAAATTGTTGCGACGTTAGGTCCAGCAACTGAAGATAGAGAAACGTTAAAAAATGTGCTCGCTGCCGGTGTTAACGTTGTCCGTTTAAATTTCTCGCATGGAACTGCTGAAGATCATATCCAACGAGCGAATACAGTACGTGAAGTAGCAAAAGAACTTGGAATATATGTCGGAATCTTAGGTGACTTACAAGGTCCTAAAATTCGTGTATCAACATTTAAAAATGGACCTATCAAACTTGCCATCGGAGATAAGTTTGAGTTAGATGCGACTTTAGCTAAAGGCGAAGGTTGCCAAGAAAAAGTAGGTATCGATTACAAAAAATTACCTGAAGATGTTACGGAAGGTGATATTTTATTACTTGATGATGGAAGAGTTCAGCTTAAAGTTTTGAAAACTGAAGGCCCTTCAGTATTCACTGAAGTAACTGTGGGTGGACCTTTATCAAACAATAAAGGTATTAACCGTCAAGGTGGTGGTTTAACTGCACCAGCATTAACAACCAAAGATAAAGAAGATATTAAAACTGCAGCTAAAATCAACGTTGATTTTCTTGCCGTTTCTTTTCCTCGTGATGCTGCTGATATGCGCGAAGCACGCTTATTAGCACAAGAAGCAGGTTGTGATGCACGCCTTGTTTCGAAAATTGAACGAGCTGAAGCCGTAAATGACGACAAAATTTTAGATGATATTATCTTAGCATCTGATGTAGTTATGGTAGCTCGTGGTGATTTAGGTGTTGAAATTGGTGATGCTGCCCTTGTAGGTAAACAAAAGCATATCATCGCAAGAAGCCGTCAATTAAACCGTGTAGTAATCACTGCAACACAAATGATGGAAACTATGATTGAGCAACCAATGCCAACTCGTGCAGAAGTTATGGATGTTGCTAATGCTGTTCTTGATGGTACTGATGCTGTAATGCTTAGTGCTGAAACTGCGGCAGGTAAATATCCTGTTGAAACAGTTAAAGCAATGTCAGAGGTATGTTTGGGTGCAGAAACGCATCGTTCAGTAAATACTTCTGGACATCGTATGGAGCTTACTTTCTCAGAAATTTCTGAAACAATATCTCTTTCGGCCATGTACGCTGCAAACCATTTAGATGGTGTAACAGCAATTATTGCTTTAACAGAATCTGGCCATACAAGTAAATTAATGTCTCGTATTACTTCAGGTCTACCGATTTACTCTTTATCACGTCATGATAAAACATTAAACAAAACTGCCATTTACCGAGGCGTTTACCCTGTTGAGTTTGATTCAACCAATAGCACAAATGATGGTTTATCTGATGATGTTTTAAAAACTGTTCTTAATAATGCAGACCTCGCTATCGATGATAAAGTTATTTTTACTCATGGGGATTTAATGGAAACTGTTGGTGCAACTAACACTTTAAAAATATTGACTGTTAAGAAAGAACATATTTCATAAGAGTAAACATTTAAAGTTCCGCCATTATCTAAAGGTAACTCATTTAAAGTTTTTAAAGAGTTACCTTTTTTGATCCCCTCTGTTATTTATCATCGCTATATTCTAAATCAATAAATTAAGTGCTAAATTTATCTACAGTAGATAGATAAATAATTCTGATATAAAAAAGGTTTTCTATGACTAAAAATATTGCTGTTTTAACCAGTGGTGGTGATGCTCCAGGAATGAATGCAGCATTACGTGCAATAGTCTTAGCCGCTCATAAATATCACTACAATATTTTTGGTTTTTCTCATGGTTACAATGGCTTATTGAATAACGAAGTCACTCAGTTACACATAAATGATGTCAATAGTATTATTCACCGTGGTGGAACAATATTAAAAAGTGCCCGTTGTAAAGAAATGCACAGTAGCGAAGGTATTGATCAAGCAGTAAATGTATTAATGAAAAATAAAATCGATGCACTTATTGTGATCGGTGGTGATGGCTCATTTAATGGTTTATTGGCAATACAGGAACAATGGCAATGACAAGTGATAGGCATTCCTGGCACCATTGACAATGATGTAGATGGCACTGATTTCACAATAGGGTTTTCAACAGCGGTAAATACTGCGATAGAAGCTATTGATAAAATTCGTGATACTGCAGATGCTTTTGAACGTGTTTTTCTAGTAGAACTTATGGGAAGAAATAGCGGTCATATTACTTTCAATGTTGGTATATCTTGTGCTGCAGAACAGGTAATCTCTTTTGAAAACTTTCATAAAAAAAATGAAAAGTTGACTATTGATTTAATCGCAAATCAAATAATTAAAGCTAAAAACGATCACCATAAAAGTTATTTAATCGTTATAGCTGAAAATTTATGGCCAAATGGTAGTCAAGCCTTAGCTAATGAGTTAAAAGTAAAAACAGGGATAGATTGCCCGTTGTGTACTTTAGGGTATATTCAAAGAGGAGGCTCTCCTGTCGCTAAAGATCGAATATTAGCTACTAAGATGGGGGTAAGTGCAATTCAAGCGATCTCTACAGATAAATCTAATGTGATGATAGCAGAACAAAATAATTCAATTTGTTTGATCCCTTTAAGTGAAGCAATCAAACATCAAAAACAAGTCAGTCAAATACTCATTGATGCTCAAGAAAATATTTTAGCACTCACAGAACAAACAGATCCTCAAAGTGAAAAAACAACAGTACATAGTGTACCTACCCTGTAGAGTAGGTACACTACAATTAAGAACTCTAAAGACTAACCTTTCTATATAACTCGTTTATAAAAACTTGGGCTGTTAAACTCATTAAGGTAAATGACAAACCTCTTCTTCTTTTTTGACATAATAATCTGTAGTTAGGCCAAGTAATTGAGGTACTGTTGCAGAAATAGCAACTGAAGAAAATGTACCCACTAAAACTCCAGCAAAAAGAGCTATGGCAAATCCAGCTAAAGAGTCTCCTGCAAATATCCATATAGCTATTATTGTAGCAAGTGTAGTACCTGATGTTATTAGTGTTCTTTCAATTGTTGCTTTTATTGCAATATTTATCACGGTATCTATCTCTTTATCTTTGTTTCTTTTCATAATTTCACGTATTTTGTCGCCAACAATAATTGAGTCATTTAACGAATACCCAATGATAGCTAATAAGCTAGCTAAAATAGTTAAATCAAATGGAATTTCAAACCATGCAAAAATACCGATCACGATAATAACATCATGAAAAAGTGCAATGACTGAACCAGCAGCCAACCGCCATTCAAATCGAAAAGATAAATACAGCAATATAATAATCATTGCAGTTAACAAGGCTAATCCCCCCTGGTTAATTAATTCTTCACCAACCTGACTACCAATGTAAATAGCATCTTGTGGGCTTATAGTTAATCCACTTTGATTAGAAAACTCGGTTAACCATGACTTGCCTTTAAGACTAATATCATTATCAATTTGTTGAACACTCCAATGGGTGCCATCATCTGCAGATGATAAGTGAAAGGAGTCAGGTAAAAATGACGTCAATAATACTTCCATTTTGTCTTGAGAAATTGAATTTTCTGTTGAAAACTCTGTTAAATAACCTCCTGTAAAGTCTAAGCCCAGATTAAGTCCGTTGTTAATTAATCCAAATAAAGCAATAAAAATAAATATTACAGCACAATAAAAACTAACAATGCGAAACTTAGTTAGGCTTTCTGCCTGTTTTAAAATTAATTGATTCATAATTTTACTCCAATAAACTGTGCTTTATTTTTACGAATTGAAAAGTTAGTTAATGCCTTTGAAACGAACACTCCTGTAAACATACTAGTTAATATTCCTAAACATAAAATAATGGCAAAACCTTTTACAGGGCCATAGCCGATAGAATATAAAATAATCCCTGTTATAAGAGTGGTTATATTGGCGTCTAATATGGTTGAAAATGCACTCTTATAACCATTTTCTATTGCATACAGTAATTGACGGCCCCGTTTAAGTTCTTCTTTTATTCGTTCAAAAATGAGCACATTGGTATCGACCGCCATCCCTACTGTTAAAACTAAACCAGCTATCCCAGGAAGCGTTAAAACAGCACCGGGTAGTAATGACATCAAGCCGAGTAAACTCACTAAATTCAGAGCCAATGCAACATTAGCAATGACTCCAAGAGCTCTATACCAAAAAGCCATAAATAATAAAGTAATAGAAATACCTATAGCTAACGCTTTAAAACCATTATTTATATTTTCAACACCTAAGGTTGCTTCTATGCTTCTTTGTTTAACAATCGTTACAGGTGCAGTTAATGAGCCAGCACGTAATAAAAGTGCTAACTCTTGAGCTTCAATAGAGCTCGACATATTTGTAATGCTAAATTGAGATCCCAAATGTTGCTGAATAGTAGCTACATTGATCACTTTGCTTTTCTTGATCATTTTATTATCGGCATTCCTATAGTATTCTGAAAATACGGTCACCATAGGTTTACCTATATTTTTCTTAGTAAACGCAGACATTTTTTTACCGCCCACGGCATCTAAAGAAAGGTTTACTAATGGCATTCCTAGTTCATCTTTACCTGCTCGGGCGTTATGAATATGATCACCAGAAAAGACAACCTGACTGTTCATTCTTAGTTTTCGGCCATTCTTATCAATCATTTGTAGAACCCCCGCTGCTTTTGAATTTTCAGCCAATTGATAAAAATTTAATGAAGCTGTAGCACCTATAATTCTTTTTGCTTCTTCAGGGTCATGTACACCGGGTAACTCAATTCGTATTCTATTTTTTCCTTGTTTTTGTGTTACGGCCTCAGTTATACCGAGCTCCTCAATTCTTCCTCTCATCGTTTTAAGTGTTTGTTTCATCGTTTCTTGACGAAATTCAACTTGTTTTTCTTCTGAATAAGTTAAAAGCATTTTGTTTTTATCTAATTTTTTATGAGTTAATTCTGGATAGCTTTTACTTATATTTAATAATATTTGTTGGTTAGATTTTTGTTTTGCAGATAATGCAATGACAATTGAGTGGTTATTTATTTGTTCAATATTCTTTAATCTGATTCGTTTTTCTATTGCTAAGGACTTAATCTCTAAAGTAATACTTTTTACTCTGTCAGAAAGTGCTTGGTCAGTATCAACATCAAGAACAAAAAGTACACCTCCACTCAAATCTAAGCCTAATTTTATAGGCTTACCATTTAACGACTTTAACCATGCTGGAGAATTATTCACTATTGAACTGTTGATAGTGTAATTGTTCTCAAACATCTGTCTTAATAGATTTTCCCCAGCCTTTTGATCATCTTTGTTGCTTAAGGTAATGTTAGTGGTGTTTTTAAATGACTTAATTTCATCAACAGAAATACTGTTATCAGTAAATAAATGATTAATATCTTGAATCGAAATTGGGTCTTTTGAAATGTTGCTACTTATAAGACTAATATTCACTTTGTCTGAATAAAAGTTCGGTAATGCACTAATTAACATAAAAAATAATATAAAAATAATGACAATATTTTGCCATTTAAAATGTCTACCATGCTTCGGTGTACGTAAATTCATCATAAAATCTCTAATAAAATATTCCTAAATTTGTTTATGCCAACGGCTAAATTTCAAATACAGGAAACACCTGATGATTAATCATCAGAATTGGAACAATAAAATTGCTGCTTTAACAGTTCAAAAGTACGATAGTTATATAGAACTGTATCTATGAGATGTTATGAATTAACTGTGATATCTAGTGCGGGATGAATATAGAATGTTGCCATCTTTCCAACCAGAAAGTCGCGATGAATTAGTATTATGACTTAATTGTTCAAACCACTGAATATTTACAGGAGGGTTTGTTAAATTTTTAAATAAGGCTGGTGTTAGCTTTACTTTAAAAAACTCTATTTCCAAAAAATAATTAGGAGTTATTTGTATTTCTGCAGTAAATATCGATGGATTAATCCGATTAAACCTAGGGATATTATATGACTCTTTCGACTCCTCAGATGCATCAATAGAATAGTTTTGATTTTCAGTAGAAATTGAGAGGTGTTGTGAATATTCATTATGGTTTGTTGTAGAGATCGGCGATGCATTAACTACTTTAGTTAATACGATTAAAAACACTATGAATGTTAATTTACGCCACATAAAATAATTACTTTGCCAACATTAAATAAGATATAAGGTTATTTATTTTTCTTTCAATAGCTGAAAAATTTAATTTGTTACTGCTAATTTTACTTTTTCTTTATAGCTACGACTAACTTTAAGTTCTTTACCGTTATTCATTACAAGGTAATATTCACCATTAAGTTGACTACAAAATTTATTAATATAGTTTTTATTTACAATAGTAGAACGATGACTTCGAATAAACTGCTTAGGATCTAAGTTTTCTTCTAACTGTTTCATAGTTTTACGTAATATGTGTGTATTTTGGTCAGTATGAACACACATGTAATCACCAGCAGCATCTATCCATAAAATATCTTTAACTGGTACACGACTGACTTCACCAGCATCTTTAATAGCCAAGACATCTGAGTAATGAGAGATATTAACTGGTTTGTTATGTTCTAAATCATTTAAAATATCGGAGCAATCATTACCCGTTACATCACTTACTAAACGTACTAATTGCTCTTTATGTTGTATGCTTTCTTCACCGTTTAGTTTTTCTCTGATTTTGTCTAATGCTTGAGCAAGTCGTGATTCATCAGCAGGTTTTAATAAATAATCATGAGCATGTACTTCAAACGCTTTAAGTGCATATTGATCAAATGCAGTTACAAAAACAACCATAGGTAATGCAAGGCCTTGCTCCGTTATTTCTTTAACTACTTCAAATCCATCTAAGCCAGGCATTTGTATATCTAAGAACATTAAGTCTGGTTTATAAGCGCGTACAGCTTCAATAGCTTCCCTACCATTGCTACATTCGGTAATAAGCTTTATATCTAGGTGTTCTTTTAATCGAATAGCTAAACCTTTTCTTGCCAATGTTTCATCATCTACAATAATTGTTGATAAGACTTTACTCATATAATCGTTCCAGTTTCATACGGCATTCTTATATTAACTTTAACACCGTTAGGTGTATTATTGGAAACAACTAATGAAAATTCATGACCATATAGTGCTTGTAGACGTTCTCGAGTATTAGCTAAACCAACACCATTTTCACGAAATAGATTACCATCTTTGATGTCGGCACCTGGACCGTTGTCAGACAATTCAATCAACAAATCTTGACCAAATTTAGTAACACTTACTGTAATAGTTCCCCCCTGCTCCTGTACTGCAATAGCATACTTTATTGAGTTTTCAGCTAACGGTTGTAAAACCATACTTGGTACTAAAGCTTCTTGGCAATCATCGGCAATGTTACAAACAACTTGCAGTCGTTCTTCAAAACGTACTTTTTCAATATCTAAATATAATCTTAGTGCCTGCAGCTCACTTTCTAAAGTGACTTTTTTCATTGGATCTTTATCTAAAGAGTAACGTAAAAACTCACTTAATTTTGTTACCATCGCATTTGCAGTCGTATTCTCTTTCACTAAAATCAATGTTGAAATTGCATTTAGGGTGTTGAATAAAAAATGAGGATTTAATTGATATCGTAACATTTTCAACTGTGCTTGGTGAGCTACAGTGTTGGCTTGAAGCACGTTTTGTTTTTCTTTTTGCAACATCTGATAGTATTTAGTACCAAAATACAAAACACTCCAGCTCAAAATTATAGAAAATGAAAATAAGCCATTTCTTGTATAATAAATAATATGATCAGGACGATAACCGTGCTTATATATTTCCCAGAAGTTAATGTTTTGAACAATTTGCCACATCACACCGGTTATTAATGATGCTAAAATAACACTAACAGCAATTTTAATAGGGGTTAAATTCCAAACATATCGATATATATAGCGCAGAGGAATGGTAAACAACCAACCAGCATAAGCATTTAAGAAAATAATAACGACAAAGATATCACGAAGATCATGAAGTAATGAACTAAGATAATAAACCAAAGCAAATCCAAACCAACCTGCACTATGTACAAACCAGAATAATTTGTCTTTATCTTCAATAAACTTTGCCCACTTCACACAATATACTCTTTTTAATTAACTTACTCTAAAGTATGGATTAGCTTGGATAGAACTTCACTACAATTAATCGTGGCTTTCACACACTCTATCTCATTTAAATGTATTAAAAGATGTAGATGAAAGATTAAAAATAAAGTCACTGGTAAAATAACCAATTATAACAATAACACTAAATATTTAACATTTTACCCATTGGTTGACCACCAACTAAGTGCATGTGAATATGATAAACCTCTTGACCACCATGATTATTACAGTTCATGATCAACCGATAACCATCATCTGCAATGCCCTCTTCTTTAGCCAATTTATTAGCCACTGTAAAAAGGCGACCAAGAGTTAATTCGTCTTGCTCTACAATATCATTAACAGTTGGGATCAACTTATTAGGAATAATTAAAATATGACATTTTGCTTGTGGTGAAATATCACGAAAAGCAGTCACTAATTCATCTTGATATAACAACGGCGTTGGAATTTCTTGTCTAATGATTTTAGAAAAAATAGTTTCTTCTGGTTCTATTTTATTAGTCATATAACACTCAAATTAACAATTGAAAAATTTATTGGGGATAGTTTAACAAACCATTTAACAACTTCTACCAATAAATATGACCTTATTTGGCTTTGACTTAAAATAAAGTGCAAAGCCACATTTATTTGATGAAGCTTATCTCAAGCAGAGTAACCATCCATTAATTTTCAAGTGCATATATCGTAGGTTTAATACCTGACAATTCCTTCAAACGTTCAACAATTAAATAATTTACGGGCACTAATATTAAGGTAATAAAAGTAGCAAACAATATTCCAAAACCTAAAGAAACAGCCATTGGTATTAAAAACTGTGCTTGTGTAGATTGTTCAAACAATAGAGGCATTAAACCAATAAAGGTTGTTAAACTCGTTAACATGACCGGACGAAATCGAGATGAACCTGCTGTAAGAACAGCTTCCATAAGAGCTTTTCCTTCAGCACGTTTCTTATTAATAAAATCAACTAATACCAGCGAATCATTCACGACAACACCAATTAATGCCAACATACCAAGTAAGCTCATTATGGTGAGTTCCATCCCCATAATCCAATGACCAATTACTGCGCCAATCATGCCAAAAGGAATGACACTCATCACAATTATAGGTTGTAAGTAAGACTTGAATGGAATGGCTAATAAAGCGTAAATAATAAAAAACACAAATATTAATGCCCAACCTAATGAACCAAAAGATTCACGTTGTTCTTTAGCTTCACCTTCCAAAGAGTGACTAACACCTGGATATTGTATTAGCAATTCATCTAAATATTCTTTTAAATCGGCTTGAAGTACTGTCATATTAGTATTTTGTTTTTCAACATCAGCTTTAACATTAGCGGTTCTAAAGCGATCGATTCTAGATATTGTTGATGGACTTTTACCTGGTATTAATTTTGCGACGTGCGATAAAGGAACTGATCCTCCATTAGGAGTAGCAACTAAGATATTTTCTAGATCAGCTGTTGTCCTACGTTCATCTAATGGTAAACGTACCATGACCCTAACATCATCTCTGCCACGCTGAATCCGTTGAACTTGAGAACCGAAAAACGAACTGCGTACTTCTCTTGAAATACTGACTCGTGTTAACCCTAAGGCCTTTCCTTGTTCAGTTAGCTCAATTTGGAGCTCTTCTTTGCCATCGGATAAACTATCTTCAATATCAAACACGGTCGGGTAAGTTGCCAAGCGTAATTTAACTTTATCAGTAATTTCTTTAAGGGTATCTAATGAACTTGCTTTCAACTGCACTTGAATGGGATCAGATGAACGCCCTATCTCCGCTCTAAACGTTAGACTTTCAGCACCAGGAATAGGTCCAATTAACGCTCTCCACTCTCGAACCAACTGAGCTGAACCTACAGATAAGCTTCGAGACTCAGGTGGTGTAATTTCAAAACGAACGTTGCCTTTGTTTGAAGTACCACCTCTACCACCAGTAGTTGCTAAAATATTTATAATGATACTTTCGTTAGTTTCTTCATCAATATATTTTGCTCGTAATTCTTCTGCTTTCTTTGTCATTTTTAGAATATGTTTATTGGTAACTTCAAATGGAGAACCCGCAGGTAATGTAAGAGAAACTCTTACCGTTTCACTTGGAATTCTTGGAAAGAAAATGAATTTAGTCCAACCACTCATTATCAAAGTAACAATTATTAAAAACACACCAACAAATCCGAGAAAAGTCGCTGTTTTAAAATTTGTCGCTTTTTTTAATAGAGGTTGATAGTAACGCAAAATAGTACTTTCAAAGCCATCAGCGAATTTTTGTTGAAATTGACTGAATTTTGATGTCTTTGATTTTTCACTACGTAGTTTTAAATTCTTTAAGTGTGAAGGTAAAACAAATTTAGATTCAATTAAAGAAAACAGTAATACAGGAATAACAACAACAGGGATTTGTGCGAACAATGCCCCTCGAGCCCCTTCTATGAATGCTAATGGTAAAAAAGCTGCTACAGTTGTTAGAATGCCAAAAGTAACAGGGGTGGCAACCTCTTGTGTACCCCTTATCGCAGCTTCTTCACCAGATTCAGAGGTTTTCAAATGAGTATAGATGTTTTCCCCGGTAACTATGGCATCATCGACAACGATACCTAAGACCAAAATAAAGCCAAACAAACTCATAATATTTAGTGTAATGCCAAAAAATGGCATAGCTATAAAAGCCCCCATAAATGATATTGGGATACCAATAAACACCCAGAACGCAATTGAAGGTCGAAGAAACAGGCTTAACAATGCCAGTACTAAAATACCACCTTGCATCGCACTGGTTGTTAACGTCGCTATTCTGTTTTTAACTATTTGAGAATCATCATCCCAATAACTTAGTTCGACACCTTCAGGAACATTACTTTGCTGACCATCTATATAGTTTTTTACTGCATCAGCAACATCTATTGCACTTTGAGGTCCTATTCGATAAATATCGATAAAAGCGGCCTGCTTACTATTAAAACGCGTACGTACTGGAGTTTCTTCAAAACCATCATTAATATGCGCAATATCAGATAAACGTAAAATAGAACCATCTTTATTAGTTTTAATGGCAATTTGAGAAAATTCATCTTTACGATAAGCTTGCCCTTTGGACAATAATAAAATATCGCCACCCTGTGTTCTTAGGTTGCCCGCAGAAACGTCAGCACTCGAATTACTAATAGCAGATGAAACTTTAGATATAGTTAAATTATATTGCTGTAATTTATCTTGTGGGATTTGAATAGACACTTCGTAATTGCGTACACCACTAAGATCTGCTTGTGTAATCGTAGGGATTTTTAATAAATCATCACGAATTTTTTCAGCATACTCACGTGTTTCTTTTTCACCATAAATACTAGCTACGGTTACAGAAATAACTTCACGTTTACGTGTAGCTAAAGAAACAACGGGTTTTTCGGCATCTACAGGGAATGTATTAATCGCATCAACACGACTTTTAATATCCGCTAAAACGTCTCTAGCATCATAACCGCCTTCAACCTCAATATTAACAGCTGAAGATCCCTCTGAAGAACGACTCGCAATTTGTTTGATACCTTCTAGATCTTGAATGGCCTCTTCAATGCGTATTGAGATACTCTTTTCAACATCTTCAGGTGTAGCACCTCGCAGGGAAACATTTACATTAATGCGATCAGTGGCAAATGATGGAAAAACCTCTAATGGGATCCGTACAGATAAACTAAACAAGCCTAGAATTAATATCGTAATTAATAAAAGATTTGCCGCTACGTGATTTCGAGCAAACCAAGCGATCATAATGATTCACCTTTGCTTTTATTTGATCTTTTTTTAGTATTTCCATCGCGACTTTTTTTACTTTTTCTATTTCCTTTTTTTTGTTCTTTTCCTTCAATAGCAACTGGAGTTCCTGAGCTAACTTGACCTAATGAAGTGAGAACGAGTTCATCACCAAATTCAAGACCAGACTTAACTATAGATTGTTTACCATTTTGCCAACCAAGAGTTACCACTTTGCGAATTAATAAACCATTTTCTACAGTATAAACATAGCTACCTTGATAGATAACACTGCTTGGTATCACTAAAGCATCAGTAACTACTTTTCCTGAAATTTCAGCAGTGACATATTGGCCAATTTTAATTGGAGCAGCTGTAGAAGTTTTGGCATCATATGGACGATCGATTTGAGCTACAACATAAAGTTGTTGAGATTGTTCATCAATAGCACTTTCGGTTCGAATAATTTTACCTTGCCATGATTGTTCACCAATTAAGTCAGACGTTAGTTTTACATCGTTTTTGTTGCCTTGCTCACCTATATCTCTATATTCTTCAGGAAGGTTAATTAAAGCTAAATCTTTATTCTTAATTGGTAATCTTATTTCGACATAATCAATTGCAAAAATCGATGCTAGCTGCGTATTTCCAGTAACCAACTGGCCAACATCAACTTGTTTTTTTAAGATGCGGCCAGCATAAGGTGCAATTATTTTTGTTCTTTCTAGCGAAAGCTGAGCTTTATCTAATTGAGCTTGCGCTGAAAGCATTTTAGCTTTAGCTGCATCGAGTTGTGGTTGTCGCAAAACTAGAGCACTTGCTTGTTTACCATTTCCTAAACGTTGCCAATCTGCTTTAGCTTGTTCTACACGTGCTTGCTCTTCTATATATGATTGATTAGCAGATAATAAATTTGCTTGAGAAACTTTAACTTCTGTAGTGTAGTCTCTATCATCTAGTTGAACTAAAACATCACCTTTATCAAAAAAACCACCATCGCGAAACTGTTCGCTCACCTTAGTAATTTCTCCTGAAACCTGAGCAAAAAGCATGCTTTGTGTGCGAGGTTTAACAGTACCAAAACTTTCAACTTTTATTGGATAACTTTGCGGCGTTAGAACTCTTGTTTCAACTGTCATCTGTGCAGATTTTGATGGTTTAAAACGTTTTGATTTGGGTGGATTACTAGAAATAACCTTCATTAATAAAAGTGTAATACCAATGATCACAGCAATAATAATAAGCTTTTTCTTTTTGCTTGCTTTTGATTCTGTTGATGAATGTGAAAATGATTCTTGAGACATAATTATTCAGCCTTTGCTTTTAGATTTGTGGCACTTTCATTAGAGACAGTGAAATCACCACCGAGTGCTAAATGTAATTGAATGCGATTAGCGATTAGCCGGTTTTTAATTTTAATTAAATTACTTTGTGCTTCAAAAGAACGCTTTTGAGCATCAAGCACGGTTGTGTAATTCACTAAACCACTTTGATATTGTTCGAATGATAAAGTTGATGCAATCTCCGCATTATCCTTTGCAGATAGCATAGTTTGATAACTATGCTTTAAGCCTTTCTCTTCAGTGATTGCATTTTCCACCGTAGAAAATGCGTTATATAAACTATTAAGGTACTGTTGTTCACCTTGCTTCAATGTCAAACGCATCTTTTCTTCGTTAGCTTCTAAACGACCTGCATTAAACAAAGGTGCTGACAAATTACCAAACAAAGACCAAGCAAGTGAAGAACCAGATAGTAATTTCTCAATATCATTATTACTATCGCCTAACGAAGCAGTTAAATTAATACTTGGAAATCGTTGTTTATGCGCATAAGCGAGGCCGGCATCTTTAGCAAGTAGCTGATACCAACTGGCCATCAAGTCTGGCTTTCTACTAATGAGATCAGATGGAAGCCCTAAAGGAATATCATCAGATAAGAGAGGTAAATCATCAATTACTGTAAGCTTTCCTTTTGGGTACTCACCAACTAAACGCTCGAGTTTTCTTATTAACTTAGTTTTAGTTATTCGTTGATCAGATACTCGGGTTAACTCATTATTTAATTCATTTCGAGTGAGGTATACATCTAGTGCTGAACCTAAACCACTATTATAACTAGATTCAATAATATCTAGGTTTTGCCTTGAATTCTTAACTCTACTTTCATACAACGACAATAGATTATTCGCTTCAGTAATGGCAAACCAAGTAATAACAACGTCAGCAATTAATTGCTGTTTATTGTATTCAAAATTAGCTTTCTCAGCTAAATAATTTAAATTTGCTTGTTGATCAGCATCTGATAATTTTCCCCATAAATCGAATTCGTAAGATAAATTCAAATCAACAGAATTTGAGTTTGAGTAGGTATCAAATGAGTTGTTTTTACTTCTTCCAGAACGAAAAGATAAATCAAGCGAGGGCCATAGTGTACTACCAGAAACAATCAGTTGCTGCTTTTGTATTTCTACGTTATATGCTTGGATTTTTAATTGATGATTCCCTGAAATTGCTGTTTTCACAATTTGTTGTATTTGCGAATTACCTAATTCAAGTAACCAGTTATCATTAACTTTCAACTTATCGTCATTTTCTTGCCAAGAGGAAGGTAAGTTTATATTTCTAATATTTTTATTAAGTTCTGAAGTATTAGAACAAGCTATTAAGGAAATAGTTGTTACACCAACAATAAACCATTGTTTGGTTTTCGTAATAAAAAGGCTATTCATAAAAGAAGAAACCACTCATGCTATTTTCAATAAATAAATTGTAATCAATAATAATAGAAAAATGTAACGACTTTACAAAAACTTACTTTCAGTTAATCAAGAGCGATGAATAACAGGTTTTAAAGGTCGAACGGATAATTTAACGTATTCATTTACTAAAACCTAAAGCAATCAGCTTGGTAAAATAATATTTAACATTCCATAGATAACAATTAAAAAAAATTATAGATATATATGAAGCTTAATAAATTTAACTTTTTAATTAACTTTTCTATAAACTTAGTTTCTTCTATTATTTACGCATTCCAACCATTTTAGGATCTCTTTTGTTAGATTTAACATTGATTTCAATTTTCATTCCGACTTTCTTTTTAGTCAGTATTACCCCTGGAATGTGTATGACACTTGCAATGACGTTAGGTATGTCAATTGGTGTTAGAAAAACCTTATGGATGATGTGGGGTGAATTACTCGGTGTGGCAACGGTTGCAATTTTATCTGTGTTAGGAGTTTCTTCAATAATGATAAAAATGCCTCAACTTTTTAATGTACTTAAAATAATTGGAGCACTATATTTATTCTTTATTGGTATTAATATGTGGCGTTCTAAAGGAAAGCTTTCTCTGTCTAATGAACAAAATGAGACTTTAACTTTTAGTAGACAGCAATTATTTAATCAAGGATTTATTACAGCTATAGCAAACCCAAAAGGTTGGGCTTTTATGATATCTTTATTACCACCCTTTATTAATAATAATTACGCGTTACCGACCCAACTATCTGTTTTAGTTGCTATTATCATTTTATCTGAATTTTTTTGCATGATGTTATATGCAACAGGAGGAAAAACAATCGGTCGTTTTCTGACACAAAAAAACAATGTTCAATTACTTAATAAAATATCTGGATTGTTAATGATTGGGGTCGCAATTTGGTTAGCAATTAGTTAATCGAATTATTTCAATTGATAAGATCAATTTTACAAAACTCATATTGAAACACCTGAATAGCTAGCTTCTTTTGCTGGTAAAATCGATATAAAATTTTGTATTATTTTCAGTATTATTTTTATCAGTAATGATTAACCACATACGCCAAACCATATATTCTTCTGTACAGCTTCCCAACATTACTTTTGAAGTGAACGTTTGCTTTTGCGAGTTATTAAAAAAAAGAGGTATTTTTCCCATAAACATATCTCTTCCTTCAAGAAATCCTTTTACTTCGATATCTTCATTTTTTGAGTTAGTCTTTACACTTATTGTAAACTCCTGCTCTGTAACAACAGCATTTACATTAAAAAGAATATCAAAGCTTCCCAATGCATTATTTACATGGCATTGGCTCTGACTATTTAAACAATGAGGTTTAACAAAAGCATTTTCTTTTTTCTTTGGTGAACAGCCACAAAGCAAAAGAAGAATCAAAAGAGAATAAGATAATTTACGCATTTTAATAACATTTAAATATTTTGATTTAGTGTACCTGATATTGATTATGATCAGATAAATAAAAATATACCTCTTATATAATAAAAGCCTAATAAATATAATTACCAATATAATCATTAGGTTAATGAATAAACTGTTATAACTTATGAAAAATACATGCCACACACCACAGAACACCTGTGACAAAAGTCACAATTACATTGCTTGTAGCGACTGTGCAATGGAGCCTATCTGCACACCAGTAGAAACTGAAAAAACACCATTAAACTTTAGTGACAATTATCTTTCTAAAAAAGTTTCTTCTACGGTAAATGAGTTATTATTCAAGCAAGATCAAGCATTAACTGAAATTTATGCTGTTTGCTCAGGTTCTTACAAGTTAACCCAACGAAATAGTCTTAACGAAGAAAAAATTATAGGATTTCGATTTCCTGGTGAATTAATTGGTGAAGATGCCATCCACCCTAAAATGTACGCGTACAATGCAATTGCCTTAAGTGAAAGTTCTGTTTGTAAAGTTAATATCGAAAATTTCAAAGCCTGTAGCCAAGTAGTTCCAGATTTACAATTAAGTTTAATAGACTTACTGACTAAGCAAAGTGCAATGTCTCAAGGTCAGTTTCAATCATTTATAGCAAAGAAAACTGCAGAAAGTTTAATCGCCGCATTTATTCTAAATATAATTCAAAGGAAATCGGCTTATGACAACCAAAATGGTGAGGTTAATTTAACCATTAGCCGTGACAATATCGCTAACTTTTTAGGTTTGAGAAGAGAAACTCTAAGCCGAACTATTTCTAAGTTCCAAAAAGAAGGTTTCATTAAGCAATCTGGCAAACAATTATCAATTGTAAATGAAGACGAATTATTAGCCCTTGCAAATTTATGATTACCACATTATTACGCCTATGACTATTGTCTTTTAGTCTTTTATATCTAGCTATTTCCTTTCTATTACCTAGCTTAAACACAGTATGTAGTCTACAGTTTTTTATAATAATTTTACTTTATAGTTCAATAATTAAACGAAATATATTTTAATCCCGTAATTTAAGTATGGGAATTCGTTTTTATTGATTTAAATCATAGTTTTTAATTGATCTAAATCATTGCTCAAAGGTAAAATTACAGCTGATATAGTACTTAGCTCCCGCTTACGTGACTTATATCACATTTAAGAAATATAATTATTTCAATGATAGTAAAACTAACTTTGTTAACGGAACAATAAAAATGACAACAACGCTTGATCAGCCGTCATATAACTTTGATGTGGTAAGACAATTTACCGTCATGACTGTTATTTGGGGAATTGTTGGTACGCTAGTAGGTGTTCTTATTGCCGCTCAATTAATTTGGCCTGCATTAAATTTTGATACACCCTGGTTAACCTATTCTCGTCTTCGTCCACTACATACCAATGCTGTTATTTTCGCGTTTGGTACCAGTGCTTTATTTGCCACTTCTTATTATGTTGTACAACGAACATGTAAAACAGCATTGTTTGGTGGAAAACTTGCCTCTTTTACTTTTTGGGGCTGGCAAGCCATTATCGTTTTAGCTGCTATTACTCTTCCTCTTGGTTATACCACGAGTAAAGAATATGCAGAATTAGAGTGGCCAATCGATATTCTCATTGCTGTAGTTTGGGTGAGTTACGCCATTGTGTTCTTTGGAACATTAGTTAAGCGCAAAACATCACATATATATGTGGCTAACTGGTTCTTTGGTGGCTTTATCATTACTGTGGCGGTTTTACATATTGGTAACAGCATGGCAATCCCTGTTTCAATGATGAAGTCCTATTCATTATATTCAGGCGCTATAGATGCCATGATGCAGTGGTGGTATGGTCATAATGCTGTTGGCTTCTTATTAACAGCTGGCTTTTTAGGGATGATGTATTATTTTGTTCCAAAACAAGCAGAGCGCCCTGTTTATTCATACCGTTTATCTATTGTTCATTTTTGGGCATTAGTATCATTATATATTTGGGCGGGACCTCATCATTTACATTACACAGCTTTACCAGACTGGGCACAAAGCTTAGGTATGGTAATGTCTATTGTACTTTTCTTACCATCATGGGGTGGTATGATAAATGGTATTATGACGCTTTCTGGCGCATGGCATAAACTTCGCCATGATCCAATTCTTCGTTTCTTAATCGTTTCATTATCTTTCTACGGTATGTCTACTTTTGAAGGTCCGATGATGGCGATTAAATCTGTTAACGCTCTTTCTCATTATACTGACTGGACTGTAGGTCACGTTCACTCTGGTGCTTTAGGTTGGGTTGCTATGGTTTCAATCGGTGCTATGTACCATTTGATCCCAATATTATTTAACCAAGGACGCATGTACAGTATTAAATTAATCAACGTGCATTTTTGGATGCATACTGCCGGTATAGTTTTATACATTGTAGCAATGTGGATTTCAGGTGTAATGCAAGGGTTAATGTGGCGTGCTGTAAATACAGACGGTACCTTAACCTATTCATTTGTTGAAAGCTTAACTGCCTCTTACCCATTTTACTTCATCCGTTTCTTAGGTGGTGTACTAGTGGTAGCTGGATTTATATTAATGGCTTACAACATGTTTAAAACAATTGGTGCTAAAGACGGAAGTCTTAAGCCTGTTGAAGTAGCTTAAGGAGACAAACCATGAGTATTAAACATGAAAATAAACATGAAAAAGTCGAAAAAAGCGTTGGCTTATTCTTCATCTTTACCATTTTTGCAATCAGTATTGGTGGTTTGGTGGAAATAACACCGTTATTTTTCCAGAAAGAAACAACACAACCTGTTGATAATCTTCGTCCTTACACAGCTCTAGAAATGGAAGGTCGTGATTTATACATACGTGAAGGTTGTAGTAATTGTCATAGCCAAATGATTCGTCCATTTCGTGCGGAAACTGAACGTTATGGACATTATTCAGTTGCAGGTGAACATGTTTGGGAGCACCCTTTCTTATGGGGTTCAAAACGTACAGGTCCTGATTTAGCACGTGTAGGTGGGCGTTACAGTGACGATTGGCATATTGCTCATCTTACTGACCCACGTTCTGTTGTGCCAGAGTCGAACATGCCATCTTATAAGTGGCTTAACGAAAATAAACTTGATGGCGCCATAACCGCTAAGAAGTTAGAAACATTTAACTTCTTAACACGTAATAGAACTCATAAAGATGATCAAGGTAATGCTATCCCTTTATATTCTGCAAAAGACATTTCAGGAGCTCAAGCAGCTGTGAAAGGTAAGACAGAAATGGATGCATTAGTTGCATATTTGCAATCACTTGGTCATGCGTTGAAGTAATATTATGGATTATGGAACACTCAGAGGCTTAATTGCCCTCTTAATTTTGGCACTATTTATCATCATTGTGGTTTGGTCGTATAGTAAGAAACGTAAGTCTGGCTTTGATAAAGCAGCAAATTCTATATTCGAAGAAGATCGCAAAGAAGAAATAAACAAACAGGATACTAATAATGTCTAGTTTCTGGAGTATATGGATAACGGTTCTTTCATTGGGTACTTTAGTAGGTTGTTACTTATTATTGCGCTGGTGTTTGAAGAATTTTGCAGGCGTTGAAGAAGGTGAGTCTATGGGACACACTTTCGACGGCATTGAAGAATTAAATAACCCACTACCTAAATGGTGGAGCACTTTCTTCTTAATAACTATTGTATGGGGCTTTGGTTATTTACTAATGTACCCTGGCTTAGGTAATTTCAAGGGTTTATTTGGCTGGACAAGCTCTAACCAAAGCATAATGAACCTTGAAGACTCTAAAGCTCAAGCCGCTAATGCTAAAGAAAACAACCTTATCGTTCAATATGATATGGAAGTTAAAGCAGCTGACGCTAAATTTGGACCTATCTTCGATGCATTTGCCGCTCGCAGTATTGAAGAATTAGCAACAGATGAAGAAGCATTAAAAGTTGGACAGCGTTTGTTTATACAAAACTGTTCACAATGTCATGGTTCTGATGCTCGTGGTACAACAGGCTTCCCTAATCTTGCAGATAAAGATTGGTTGTATGGTGGTTCTAGTGATGCAATTAAACATAGCATTATGGAAGGCCGTAAAGCACAAGGCATGATCGCTTGGGAAACTATGTTAGGTGGTGACCAAGGCGTAAAAGATGTTGCTGCCTATGTAATTAGTTTAAGTGGCCGAGAAGTTAATGCTGACGCGGCTAAATCTGGCCAAGAAAAATTTGCAATGTGTGCTGGTTGTCACGGTGTTGACGGGAAAGGAAGTGTAGCAATGGGCTTACCATTAGGTGCACCAAATTTAACCGATAACATTTGGTTATATAGCCCTTCACAAAAAGGGATAGAACAATCAATTCGTTATGGTCGTGCCGGTGTTATGCCTGCTTGGAAAGATATATTAGGTGAACAGAAAGTGCACGTAATCAGCGCTTATGTTTACAGCCTTTCTCAAGACTAATTACAATATGTAGACTTTTATAAAGCCTTGGTGACATTCACTGAGGCTTTTTTATTGGTTTGCTTTAATCAAAGCACGTATAATAAACCCACTTTTATTGGTAATAAGTAAACACATGAAAACGTCTTGGTACAAAGAACCTTGGGCTTGGTTAGTATTTTTTCTCCCTCTATCTGCTGTTATAGCAGGTATAACTACATTAATTATCGCGAATACTAATCCTGATACCTTAGTTGTTGGTGATTATTATAAAAAAGGTAAAGCTATAAACTTAGAAATATCTAAAATTAAGCATGCTCAAAAATTAGGTATGGCATTTGCGCTCAAATATTCAAACAATGAATTAGTTATAAAACCGACAGGAATTGATAAAGAGTTTCCACTATTAAACGTTAATTTTTATCATCCTACACAACAAGAAAAAGACTTTTATTTTGCAATGACACCCGATGCGGCTGGCTCTTTTAGACAATTCATTACAAATGATATATCTGGTAAATGGCGCATTACAATTACACCTTTTGAAAACCATTGGAAAATCCAAAATACCATCACTCTTCCCCAATCAAGCTTTATTAATATTATACCCAAGCCTATTGAAGCAAATTAGGTATTCGTAAAAAACACTTATGTCCCATTCTTGCTTTCATTGTGGGGAAGTAATTCCCAAAGGTATATCTCTGTTTGTTCAAATAGATACTATTGAACAAGCCATGTGTTGTGTTGGCTGCGAAGCTGTTGCACAAACAATTGTGGATAATAATCTAACCGATTACTATCGGTTTAGAACAGAAGTAGCTCCTAAGAGTGAAACCTTAATTCCTGAGCAATTAAAGCGAACAATCTTACTTGATGATGAAAGTCTACAAGATGAATTTGCTTTACATACAGGAGAATATAAAGAAACCATATTAACCGTCGAAGGGATAAGTTGTGCAGCTTGTGCCTGGTTAATTGAGATGCAGCTAACGAAATTACCAGGGATTTTTTCAATAACAGTAAATGCAACTACACAACGAGCTACCGTAAAATGGCACGATGCAACATTGAAACTCAGTGAAATACTAATCGCTATAGATAAAATTGGCTACAAAGCACAACCATTCAAAGCAAGTGATATTGAAGAAGCAAACCAAAAGCAAAGTAAAACTTTTATCAAACGATTGGGTATATCCGGCATTTTAATGATGCAAGTAATGATGATAGCGGTAGGTTTATATTTTGGTGCTTTTTCTGATATGTCATCTCATAACTTAATTTACTTAAGGTATATCAGTTTATTTCTTACTATTCCTATTATCACTTATGGTGCTCTCCCTTTCTATTTAGGAGCTATCAATGCATTAAAAGTGCGACGCCTATCAATGGATGTACCTGTATCCATTGCAATTATTTTGGCTTTTTCAGCAAGTACCTGGGCGACAATTAACCAAAGCGGCGAAGTCTATTTTGAATCAGTATCAATGTTTACCTTTTTACTATTAATCGGTAAATTTTTAGAATTTAGGGCTAGAAACAGGGCGGCTGAAGTATCAGCAAATCTATTAAAATTAATGCCGATGACCGCTATACGTCTAAAGAATAACAAAGAAGAATTTGTTGTCGCGAGAAAATTAGAACCACAAGATCAAGTGATTATAAAACCAGGTGAAACAATTCCTGCAGATGGTGTAATAATTACAGGTGCAAGCCAATTAAATGAAGCTATGTTATCGGGTGAACAACTACCTATAAATAAAACTATTGGAGAGAATGTCTTCGCAGGTACAATTAATGGCGATAGTAATCTAATTGTTGAAGTAAAACATGCTGGACAACATTCATTCCTCAGCCAATTAATTCGTATTAGTGAAGCCTCACAAGCCCATAAGCCAAAACTTGCAAAACTTTCTGACAAAATAGCACAATACTTTGTGGCAATTATTTTATTAACCGCAATAGCTACGGCTTGGTATTGGCAACAACATTTACCCAGCGAGGCTTTTTGGATTACCCTCTCAGTATTAGTGGCCACATGCCCTTGCGCTCTATCTTTAGCAACACCAACAGCCTTAACTTGTGCAACTACACGCTTGAATCGTTCAGGGGTTATGATCAAATCGGGGCATGTTATGGAAACTATTCCTGCTGTTGATTTAATCGCCTTTGATAAAACAGGTACACTAACATCAGGTGACTTTTCTATAAATCAACTTTCAATTATAGATAAAAGCTATTCAAAAGAAGCTATTTATGGATACGCTTCTGCATTAGAAGCCCATTCAGAACACCCTATTGCTAAAGCATTTTCAGTTTATAGAGATTTTTCTTATAAAACTGAAGCTATAGAAATATTATCTGGCGTGGGAGTTTCTGGGTTAATTAATAACAAGAAAGTTTCTATTGGCAAACCTCAGTGGCTGTTAATTGAAGAACAACTCGACATATATAAAAACGCACAATGTATAATGACTATTGATGGTAAAACAGTAGCTGCATTTTATTTAAAAGATAAAGTTAGAAAAGAATCTCACGACTTAATTGCACAATTACATCATCAAAACATTCGCACTTGTATGGTATCTGGAGATAACCAATTAGGCTGTAATCAGGTTCAATCTTCTTTAAACTTAGGCCAAGTTTATAGTCAATTGTCAGCAACCGATAAAATGGAGAAGATTAAAGAACTACAAAAAGAGTGTAATGTAGCTATGGTTGGCGATGGAATTAACGACACCCCTGTTTTTGGTGCAGCGCATGTATCAATAGCAATGGGAGGTGGCACAGATATCGCGAAAAGTGGTGCCGATGTCATATTGCTAAATAACAATTTAGCGTCAATATTAATACTTAAAAAAACGGCAACTAAAACTAAGCGTATTATTTGGCAAAATTATGGCTGGGCTTTTGGCTATAATGCAATAGTATTACCTTTAGCAGTTTCTGGTCACATTACGCCATATATGGCAGTTATTGGTATGTCATTAAGTTCGATATTAGTGATCAGCAATTCACTTAGATTATTAAAAATAAAAAACTAAGGGTTAACTTTAATATGAGTATTATTTATATATTGATCCCTATTGCTATTCTATTAACAGCATTAGGGATTTATTTGTTCTTTTGGGCGGTTAAAACAGATCAATTTGATGATTTAGAGAAACAAGGACTTAGCATTCTTTTTGATGATGAAAAATTAGATAATTCATCAACTCAAACCGAACAACAATCAAACGAAGAAGAATCCAAAAAAAATAATTAACATCGCTTAATATATAACATTTTTAATGACTAGACGTTTTCATTTCAATCTGTTTTTTACATCTGATAACTATCGCTATTTTTTCATCATCTGTTTTATCAAACCAATCAGATATTTCTTTTTTACTTCTATAACAACCACTACAAATATCATCGTCATTTAAACCACATTGCCCCACACAAGGAGTTATGACTCTGCTGTTATAACCATTGAACATATTAATTTTAACCTAAAATTTACTAAGGGAGACATTATTGAAAATAATTTGCAGTATTCTATAAGTTTGAAAAGTAGAGAGCAAAAGAATATGACGTTTTATTCACTTGGAATTATCAAATATTAACGTGAATATTTAATCCATAATTTATAATAAGCAGCATTACAGGTCGCATTATCATCCATCTTTCCATCTCGATTACAATCTGAACCGGTTAATGATTTAACAACCCCCTTCCCATATTCTTTAATATCTTTTTGTTCAGGTTTAACAGTAATGGTTACTTTAGGTGCTTGATCTATAAATTCTCCAACATCTTTATATGATAAAAATTCTTCTTTAGAAATGATCTCACTTAAATCAACACCACCAGATTTACCAGCCACTGTAGTTATGGGCAAAAGTAACAACAACTTTAAAATGACGCATTTAACAACATTCATATTTAATTCCAGACTTTCTTTACTAAGCATATGAAAACGTATTTTACGCTTAAACTCGAGTTTCTTCCTTATACGCTCGATTATCAGTATTTTAACTAACTAGACGAAGCTATTGAATAAAAAACCTAATTATTATTTAAAGTTCAATCACTTAAATATGGCCTTATTAATTTATCTAATTCATTTGAGTCACTACTTAAATAAAAAGGAATATCAAGATTACTACTTAGCTGGTTTATGATGACATCTTTCCATGTAGTACAAACCTCTAAAGCTATGACTTTACAATTTTGTTTACTAAAACGTTTATAGGACACTATTAACTCTTTTAGTGCTTCTGGCGTTAGACCTGCTAAGTCCTTTGGGTGCTCGAACAATGCCCATTGTTTATTTTTTGGGGCAACTAACAAAACATGTTCATGCATTTCCTGAATTCCTTCCTCATTAAAGCCTCCTTCAGGAAAAACGTGTACAACACTCCCTTCAAGGGTAACTTTGTATTGACCATGTGGTTTCATATCACACCGAACTGTTAATAGCCCTTATAAAAAAAACAGTACTCTCTAATGAGTAAATAAGTCGAAAACATTCCCTAAAGTACTAGTTTTTCCTCGGTAAAATTCTGTATAAGTACAGTTAGAACAAATTACAGCAGTAAATTTTCGATTTTGCATATCAAATATTTTAGACCAACCACTACCAGTAGTAGCAATAGTATCAGTATCATATTCCCTGCAATCACACTTAGGACACTGCCAACTCTTAGACATATTAACTCCTATATTTTCTAATTACCTATATTTACTTAATGCTTTAATATTTAGTTTCAAATATTGTAAATATGTAAATCACCCATCTAATTTATTATAGATGATTTGTTATATTTATAACTCCATATGTAGAAGTGGAAAAGGATTGCCCTGCCCATCTATAGGAGAGCTACCAACTTCTTTGAAGCCTAAATACTTATAAAAACCAATAGCAGCTGGGTTTTGTACGTTTACATCAACTTTAAACGCTGCTTGATGCTCAATTGAATTTTTTAATAATAAAGAACCAATGCCATGGTTACGATACTCAGGTGAGATGAACAACATTTCTATGTTACTTTCAGCTACACCAATAAAACCAACAATAATATTGTGTTCATTTTTAGCAACTCTTAAATCTACAGCGTCAAAGTAATGTTTTAATATTAGTGGTTTTAACGTTTTAATATTTTCTTCTGGTAAAAAATCATGCGTTGCTCGAACTGACCTTTCCCAAATTTCAATTAAATCAAGGTAATCTGTTTTTGATGCATTATCAATTTTGATATTAATTTTTGCGATAAATCTATCTCCTTTCTTTAGGTATTGAAAGTTTTTAAATAGGACCGAACCCGATAAAACTGGTATCAACCCAGTCATATACTCTTGTGATATTGCACTTAATCAAGGTCTAACAAAATTACCATAAAGTTGATTTCTAACCGGACGTTTAATTAAATAAATCGCCCCATTATTTTCCATTTTCCTAACTTTATTTAAAGGAATATATTCTGGTATGGGGAGAAAATAATTATCGTTACTTAAATCACCGTATTGGATACTAGTGACTACTGAATATTGCCATTGATAGAAAAACCTTCCATATACGATTGCCACGTTATCTTCAGTTACACGTACAACTTTAGCAAGTTTATATTTATCTTTATGTTGTAAATTATCCTTAATTAGCCTCATATCTAAAAAATAAATATCGCTAACTTGAGGATTTAAAGCTAAAACCGAAGTTCTAGCCTGTTCAGCTAGATGTTCTTCATATGTATCGTAGACAAAATATAAAAACACAAACAAAAAAGCCAACAACACCAATTTATTTAAGGAAATTGTTGATTGAGCTTTTGGAAGTTTTTTTTCTAATACATTTTGCACTTTAAACCTCTCCTTGGAAATTATTACACGACATTATTATTTAAAATAAATAACGCCTAACCTAGAAGACATAATATGTCACAAGTAAAACATAATCGACATAATATATTAATTATTATTAGTAATATTCCATAAAGTGAGGTCAATATGATTTAAAAACAGAGCCTTAAGCGTAAAAATATACACAAGTAGGAATTCCATGGTTTGCATATCAAGAATATCCAAGTTTTGATATTTCCTGGCGAATCTTGAATGAATGATAATTTATACAATTAATTTAAAAAACCATAAAATCTATTTTATAAACTGTTATAGATTGAATAATACAATAACAGTTTATTTTATGTGGCTATGCCCTTCATGCATTATGGTAAGTATTACAAATTATCACTGGCCACAAAAATACTAGCGCCAATAATAAAAGTAATATCGACTTGGGCTCAGGTACACCTATTGTGTCTACAGGTCGCTGCGCAACACCATGAAAACTAGCACCTTCACCATGATTAATAAAATATGCTGAAACTTCACTAACATTAAAAGAGCCTGAAGTTTTCATGATTGTAACGAAAAACTGTTCAGTTGAAGGTGTTAATTCAAGCGCTCCACCAAAGCCAAAACCACTGATATCATCTAAATCAAAGTGCACATTCAGTGCTGAAGCCAATTCGTTAGAACCTGGTGTGATACCAATTAATAAGTCAAACGAATCACCTATTTCTAGCAAATCAGGTCCAAAATATAAATGTACATTTGTAGACTCTACACCGACAAAGTCAATTTCAGGTATTTCAGCATTATCAAATTGAAAAATTAATGTTGCATAGCTTTGTGAACTTATCGTCATCAAGTAACACAAAGTAATAGTTTTACAGAATGCTATTAATCTAAAGCCTATCATGAACATCCCCCCCTCATAATTAATAGTGGATTAATTGGTAGGCCAAAATGGAATAACGCCAGGTACCCTTTTCTTGTAATTAAGGTAAGTTTCGCCAAAATGTGCGATAAGAGATTTTTCTTCGAAATACAGACCAACAACAACATAGAAAGTTAAACCAATTGATAGTATTAATTGAGTCATACTCATGTATGCTGTAGACCAAACTCCCATTAGAACTCCTGTTTGAATTGGGTGTCTTACGATGCTATACAAAAAGCTTTCTTTTAATTTTTTACCTTCAACAACATCGGTTGTTAAACTTTGTTTTAATCCCATTAAATGAAAATGATCAATTTCAAACGTTGCCGCAACCATGACAAGCCAGCCGGTAACATGAATAACTTTCAATAAGATGTTTAAGAATGTGTTCTCTATATTCCAAACAGTACCTGCTACTGGTTGCCAATAAAAGCACATAATGTACATAAAGAGTCCAGATATAAGTACATAAGTACTACGTTCTATTTCCACAGGAATATACTGAGTTAACTTTTCTTTAAATGATGCACGTGCAGTAATACTATGGTGCATAGCAAATAAAGTTAGAATTAACACATTAATTATTATGGCTTGTGACGGACTACCTACCTCAACATTAGAATTAATATGAATAGGTAGAAACTCCCAACCTCCCATAAAAAGCATAAAAGCGCTAAGACCAGACAACCCTATGATATACGCAATAACTCCGTATAAAGAAATAAATAATTTTTTCATTTTTCGACTCCATTTTAAAATAATTCAATACACTAGCACTGCATATTTGATCTAATGCATCCATTCGCCAACAGCGTATCGCTGAATCAAATGACAGTAAAATTAATAATTTTAATCAGGGTATTAATTTAACTTTAAAACTTTTAAAACAATAAGTTATAAAATTTTTATAGAATAATATTTTAGTTTATTTAAAAAAATGAAAATTATAAATAGGAGGGAACATTCTCTTCTAAATGTTCAATGATTTGTTTTTGCAAAGTAGAAAGATATCGATCTTTTACATAAGAAAGTACAACAGGACTTTGAAATGGCTGCTCATGTGATACCACTTCTAAACTTTTGTCTCCTTTGATCATGTGTTGAGAAATAATTGCTTCACCAAAACCTAGCCTAACCCCATCTAATATGCCATATACATCATCATAAAAACTACGATCAAATTCAAAGTCTGAGAAACCTTGTTTCGCAAAAAAATTAAAGGTTGTCATATCATGCACATCATGATCTAAAAAGCAGGGAGGTGTAACTCGATGAGACAAGGTTTTGTTACGAATATGCACTAAAGTTTCACTTCCAAGTACAATAGATTCTATAAGAGGATCATCAAACACTTCATCTGTAACAATAAAATCTACTTCTCCAGACATCAATAAGGGCAGTAATTCTCTTAACTCTTTAGAATAAAACTCAGCTTTCAATTGATGAGGAGAATTTATTAGTGGAATAAGTGAAGGCATAATCACTGAACGCATAACAGAGCTAAAAGCACCAATACGAACGATTCCATTAGCAATAGCGCTCCGACCGGAAATATTATTTAAAACATCTTGCTCTCTTGCTTGTTGCTCAGAAGCATATTTATACAGCAGTTTTCCTTGTTCCGTTAAACCAATACCATCGTTACTGCGTATTAGGAGTTTACTCCCTATTTCTTGTTCAATTTTAAGCACACGTTGTGAAAGCGCAGATTGAGTGATAAAAAGCGTATCTGCTGCTTTACAAAAACTTTTATCTAATGCTACTTGATAGAAAGCATTTAGCCTGTCGGTATTGAGTTTCATTATTGTAGTCTCAACTTATTTTCGTTGTAACACCAGACTATTGAAGATAGGCAGCCCTTTTAAGGTAAGGATTACTTAAATGAAAATTCAAATTAGATTTTTCATTTATAGTCATACATTTATTTTACGTTTTATTCATCATAAACATAGAGATAAATATAGTCAAAATGTACTTTTATTATACTCATAGTCAATAAAGTGCTGGGTAAATTAAACTAATATGAAAAAAAATGTTATCAAATTTAGTACTGTTGCGACCAATAAAAAGTTCATATTAGATGAGATTAATAACTTATTTACTTTGACGGCTTTCTAATTGACTACGCTTTTGAATAACATGAGCTAATACAGAAATCGCGATTTCAAATGGTGTTTTACTGCCAATATCAAGACCAACAGGCGAATGCATTTTATCTAGACTTTCAGGGTTATCGATATAATTGATTAATCGTTCATTACGCTTTCTACA
>JAGSHH010000095.1 GCA_023954655.1 Colwelliaceae bacterium | reverse complement strand
GGTGGTGGCGGTATGGTTTTATGTAAAACGGAGGAGTTAGGAGCTCGAACTAAACACGTAACAACGACAGCGAAAGTCCCTCACCCTTATGAGTTTTTTCATGATGAAGCAGGGTTTAACTACCGAATGCCGAATTTGAATGCGGCGCTTGGCTGCGCTCAAATGGAAGTAATTGAACAGTACTTGAAACAAAAGAGACAATTGGCAAAATGCTATGATGACCTCTTTACTGGAACTGACTTTCAGTTTGTTACTGAGCCTGATTATGCGCAGTCTAACTACTGGTTAAATGCGATTATTTGTCCAGATAGAAAAAGTAGAGAAGAAATTCTTGAGGTTACAAACAGTGCTGGCGTGATGACTCGGCCAATTTGGCAGCTTATGCATAGATTGCCAATGTTTGAAAACTCCATGCACGGTGATCTTACTTACTCTGAATTTATTGAAGCGCACCTAATTAACCTTCCAAGTACACCAGTGGAAATCAAAATCTAAGTAGGTTTAATACATACATGATTGAGTCGCATAAAAGGGTTGCTGTTTTTACTGGTACAAGAGCTGAATATGGCTTACTTTTTTGGCTTTTAAAGGACATACAAAGCGACCCAAACCTAACATTACAATTACTCGTTTCTGGTACGCATTTATCGCCAGAGTTTGGTGAAACTTATAAGCAAATTGAAAAAGATGGCTTCAATATCGATGAAAAAATTGAGATATTGTTGTCTTCTGATTCAGCTGTAGGAACAGCAAAAAGCATTGGGTTAGGAGTCCTTGGTTTTGCTGATGCATTGGCAAGATTAGCTCCTGATGTTGTTGTCATCTTAGGTGATCGTTTTGAAGCGCTTGCGTTAGCACAAACTGCCATGATACTTCGTATTCCAATTATCCATCTCCATGGAGGTGAATTAACTGAAGGTGCTTATGATGATGCAATTCGTCATGCTATTACCAAACTAAGCTACTTACATGGCACTTCAACAGATGAATATCGAAACCGAGTAATTCAATTAGGTGAATCGCCAGAACGAGTAAGAAATGTTGGCGCAATTGGACTAGATCACTTAAATAGAGCATCTTTTATGACTGTTTCAGGTTTGAGTGAATCGCTAAACTTTGATCTTACTAGTCCTTATTTTGTTGTGACTTACCATCCTGTAACTCTAGGTGATGAATCTCCGGAGAGCAGTTTTCAAGCTTTGTTGGAGGCACTGGATGAATTCCCTAGCCACCAAATAATATTGACTTATCCCAATGCTGATGATGGTGGTCGACGTATCATTCCTATGCTAGAGGCCTATGATAAAAAACAACAAGAACGAGTGTTGGCAATACCATCACTCGGACAAGTGCGTTACTTAAGCGCAGTCAAGCACGCAGAAGCAGTTATTGGAAACTCTTCGAGTGGTATTATTGAAGTTCCTGCGTTTGATGTTCCAACGATTAATATTGGGTCAAGGCAAAAAGGACGTTTGGCAGCTAAAAGCGTTCTTAATGCTGATGCAACTAAAGCGTCGATTAACAAAGCTATGAATCTTGCTGTAAGCCGAAAGTATAAAGCTGACGGTGAAATAGTAGTGAACCCTTACGGTCAAGGTGACAGCAGTAAACAAGTCATAGATATGATTAAATGTTTACGTTTTGAACCTTGTAAGTCATTCTTTGATGTAAAAATTGAACCTGACTTAAATTAGAAAGTAGAGTGAGATAGTGATGACACTGATTATTGCCGAAGCAGGCGTAAACCATAACGGCCAAGAAGAGTTAGCTTTTGCTTTGGTCGACGCTGCTGATAAAGCTGGAGCTGATATTGTAAAGTTTCAAACATTTAAAGCTAAAAATTTAGTTACAGAAGAAGCAGAGCAAGCGGACTATCAAATCACTAATACTCAAAAGCAAGAGTCACAACTAGCCATGTTGAGTCGTTTAGAACTTTCATACGAAGTGCATCATAGGCTTATCAAATATTGTAACTCTTTGGGCATTGAGTTTTTATCAACAGCCTTCGACTCAGAAAGTTTAGACTTTCTAGTAAATGACCTGGGTTTGACACGCTTAAAACTACCTTCTGGTGAGTTAACGAATGCTCCTCTTGTCTTAGAGCATGCTCGTACTGGATGCGACCTTATCGTTTCAACTGGAATGGCGACACTATCTGAAATAGAAACTGCATTAGGTGTTATTGCTTTTGGGTACACCGCCGATAAAGGTGCTGAGCCTTCAATCATAGGCTTTCAAGAAGCCTATGCATCAACATCTGGACAAAAAGCATTAAAAGAAAAGGTAACAATACTTCATTGCACTACAGAGTATCCGGCACCTATTGAAGAGATTAACTTGAAAGCGATGGATACACTTGGTCGAGCATTTAATTTAGCTGCAGGGTATTCAGATCACAGCGAAGGTATAATGGTTCCAATTGCGGCAGTTGCAAGAGGCGCTGTGCTAATAGAAAAACACTTCACATTAGATAAAAATATGGAAGGCCCTGATCATAAAGCTTCTTTAGAGCCTCAAGAGCTTAAATCTATGATTGATGCTATCCGTCAGGTCGAAGTGGCATTAGGTGCCGGTGTCAAAACCCCCACTGTTTCTGAAATAAAGAACAAAGCAGTGGCTCGTAAAAGTCTTGTGGCAGCAAAAGATATCAAAGTAGGTGCAAAATTTAATAGTGATAATTTAACAATAAAACGACCTGGTTCAGGAATGTCACCATACACCTATTGGCAGCTTATTGGCTCGCCATCGAGTAAATCTTATAAAGTTGGAGATTTGATTGTTGAGTGAGCCAGATTTAAAGCCTCTTATTGTTATTGGAGGTGGCGGGCATGCTAGCGTACTTATTGATATTCTTAGAGTGCAAAAGCGTGAAATATTAGCTGTCATTTGTCCTGATGACTTAAGTCAACGTTCAGTGTTTAACGGTATATTGCATTTGAGTAAGGACGAAGATGTTTTAAATTACCCTCCAGATAGTGTCCGATTGGTAAATGGGATTGGGGTCTTACCTAGATCCAACGTAAAGAAAAAACTAAATCAATATTACTTATCGTTGGGCTATCAGTTTGAAACAGTCATTTCAGAGCAAGCTTGGATTTCTAACGAAGCTGTAATCGAAACAGGAGCTCAAGTGTTTGCTGGTGCAATTATTCAAACTGGGGCAAAGATATCTGCTCATACAATTATTAATAGTAAAGCTCTAATTGAGCACGATAGTGTTATTGGTAAATACAATCATGTTGCCCCGAATGCAACAATTTGTGGGCAGGTAGAAACCTCAGAGAATGTATATGTAGGGGCGAGTTCGACTCTTATTCAAAATATTAAACTTGATAAAAATGTGGTTGTAGGAGCTGGTGCAGTTGTGACAAAGAACGTATTAGAAGGAAGAACTTGCTACCCATATCGAACTAAAACTCAATGTAATGGCATTGGGAAACGTCAGGAGTAGTAAGTATGAGTCATTGCTGGAAAAATGTTTTAATTAAACCAACAAGCACTCTAAGAGATGCTTTAGAAATTATTAATACTGAAGCATTAAGAGTTGCATTAATTGTTGACAAGGAAAACTGTTTGCTCGGTGTAGTTACTGATGGTGATGTTAGGCGAGGCTTACTAAATAATTTACCTCTTACTTCGGAAGTTTCATTAGTGATGAATTCAGCTCCACAAGTTGCTAATGTGGGAACGCCTCGTGATGAATTAATTTCTATGATGGAAAGTAAAGGGATATTATCTATTCCATTATTGGAAAGTGGTAGAGTTGTTGGGCTTGAAACTTTACATAGTATGCTAAGTTTGCCGATATATCAAAACCCTGTCTTTTTGATGGCAGGTGGTTTTGGAACTCGATTACGGCCTCTCACTGATACTTGTCCGAAACCTATGTTAAAAATTGGTAACAAACCAATTTTAGAAACAGTTATTCGTAGCTTTATCAAGGCTGGTTTCGTCAATTTTTATATTTCGACTCATTATATGCCTGAGCAAATACAGCAACACTTTGGAGATGGCTCTGAATTTGGAGTTAATATTACTTATGTCCATGAAGAACAACCTCTGGGTACTGGTGGTGCATTAGGTTTGCTTCCTGATAGTTTGCCTAAAGGTTTACCGTTAATTATGATGAATGGTGATGTACTCTCCAAAATTGACTTTCAAAGATTGCTTGATTTTCATAATGATAATGATGCTGATGCTACTATGTGTGTTCGAGAGTACGAATACCAAATTCCATATGGCGTTATTGAAGGAGTAGGAAATCAAATTACTAGCATGGTTGAAAAACCTGTACAGAGGTTTTTTGTAAATGCCGGTATATATGTAGTTTCACCTCGCATAATTCAGTCTGTCCCAGCGAATCATCGTATTGATATGCCTACATTGTTAGATCAACATATGCGTGAACGAGAAAAGGTTTTAATGTTTCCTATTCATGAGTATTGGTTGGATATTGGGCGAATGGATGACTTTAATCGTGCCCAAGTTGATATACATACATTGGGGCTAGAGTAGCAATGAAGCGAGTCGCCGTTATTGGTTTAGGGAGTATAGCTACCCGCCATCGCAGTAACTTAAAGAAGTTATTTCCATTGGCTGAATTGTTCGCTATGTCCTCAAGTGGGCGTGCTGTTTCTGAAGAGATAAGTAATTGTGATCAGCTAGTTACAAGCTTAAACGAATTGATTTCATTAAAAACTGAATTTGTCATTGTTGCTTCTCCTGCTCCTTATCACTCTTTACATGCTATTCCCCTTATTGAAGCTGGCATTCCAGTATTAATAGAAAAACCAATTGCTTCAAAACTTAGTGATATCGAAAGTATTCAGAAAGCTGTTGATCAATACAAAACACATGTAGCCGTAGGCTATTGTCTGCGTTACTTACCATCGACACGTAAACTTCGTTACTTATTAAAAGATAATATAATTGGCACTCTTTATAATGCTCATATTGAAATAGGACAGTTTTTACCTGACTGGCGTCCTAGCAAAAGCTATCGTGAATGCGTATCTGCAAATGAAGCTTTAGGTGGAGGTGCTCTACTCGAACTTAGTCATGAATTAGATTACGCACAATGGCTTTTAGGAGACTTAAAATTACATCATGCTGTTTTAAGGTCTTCAGAAGAGTTAAAGCTAAAAGTAGAAGATATAGCTGATATAACTGCTTCAACACAAAACAATGGCTTAGTAAATATTCACCTAGATTTTCTTCAAAAGCGTGCATATAGATCTTGTAGCTTTGTGGGGAGTAAAGGGCGAATAGAATGGGATCTTATACTAAATCAATTAACCTTTAAAACGTCCTCAGAAGTACTCGAATTATACAAAGAGCCTGAATGGGACAAAAATCAAATGTATATATCCATGATAGAAGACTTTGTACGCATGATAAATGGTAAAGAGCACACTTGTATAAGCTTAAACGAAGCGAAAAGGTCCCTAGAATTGATTGAAGAAATAAAACTTAAAGCTATACGACTATAGAGATATAAATGAAAAATTATGCCTTCATATTTGCTCGAGGTGGCTCAAAAGGGCTGCCAGGTAAAAATATTAAGCCCTTAGCCGGGAAACCTTTATTAGAATACTCTGTAGAAGCTGCTATTGCTTCACCTTCCATAGATAGAGTCTTTGTGTCAACAGATGATATTGAAATTGCTGAAATTGCAAAGAATTTAGAGGCTACTATCATAGATAGGCCTAAGAATCTTGCCACAGACTCAAGTCCTGAGTGGCTTTCTTGGCGACATGCAATTGAGTGGGTAAAGGCAAAATATGGTGACTTTGATAGCTTTGTTAGTCTACCTGCTACTAGCCCACTTCGATCCGTTGATGATATAGAGCAAGCGCTTGCTAAACGCTTAAGCACAAATGCTGATATTTGCATTTCAGTCACTGCTGCGAGTCGTAGCCCATTTTTTAATATGGTAAAAAACTCTGAAAATGGTTTGGTTGAGCTAGTCAATGAAGCTGAGAAAAGTATTGAGCGCCGACAAGACTCTCCGGAAGTATTTGATATAACAACTGTAGTGTATGCCAGTACTCCTAACTTTATTTTAAATAACTGGGGGATTTTTTCTGGAAAAGTGACCAGTATTTCTGTACCAAAAGAACGCGCGATTGATATTGATGATATTTATGATTTCAAACTTGCTGAAGTCATTATACAAGGCTTAAAAAATGAATAATCAACTAGAAAATCAAAAAATATTAGTGGCTGGTGCCGGTGGTTTATTAGGAGTTAAAATTGTTAAAAACGCACTTCAACAAGGTGCAAGTATCATTGCAGCTGATATTAATATTGATTTGATGAAAAAAAGATTTTTATCGGAAGGTATTGAAATAGAAAGCGGCACAGTTGAATATGTAAAATTAGATGTTACTAATGAGAGCGATGTAAAGAAACTCTTTAAGTCTAAGTTAGATATTACTGGCGCTGTAAATAGTACTTATCCTCGTAATAAAACTTATGGTGCCCACTTTTTTGATGTTTCATTGGAAAGTTTTAATGAAAATATTTCCTTGCATTTAGGTAGTGCTTTCCTATTTACACAACAATGTGCAGCTTATTTTGAAACGAATAAAGCACCTTTTTCTTTGGTTAATATCTCTTCAATCTATGGTGTTGTAGCCCCTAAATTTGATATTTATAATGGCACGTCAATGACAATGCCTGTAGAGTATGCCGCAATTAAATCGGCTATTGTGCATCTAAACAAGTACGCTTCAGCATATGTTAATGACAGTAAGTTCAGAGTAAATAGTGTAAGTCCGGGAGGAATATTTGATAGCCAACCAGACGATTTTTTGACTGCATATAAAAAAAGTACACATGGAAAAGGGATGCTTGATGTAGAAGATGTTGTAGGCTCAATTTTGTTCCTTCTTTCAAGTCAGTCCAGATTTATAACTGGTCAGAATGTTCTTATAGATGATGGCTTTAGTCTATAACTACGGTAAAAATTAATGAGTTAATTGATGATAAATAATACTGAAAAACGTCTGACTGTTTGCATCCCTACATTAAATAGGTGTGAAAAACTTAGAAAAACTCTTGGGTCATTGTTAGCTCACGAAGAAAAGAATATTGATATATTAGTGTCAGATAATGGTTCGACGGATGAAACCTGGGCTTATTTGACATCTTTGGATGATAAAAGGCTAAGGATTTCAAGAAATAGCAAAAATATTGGTTTTACAGGTAATATTCTAAAACTTTTAGAGCTTTCAGAGACAGATTTTATTCTCTTAATGAGTGATGAAGACTATGTCTGTTCTGAGAATCTAGGAGAGTTACTTTCTTCAAATTTATTCTCTTCTTCAGTAGGTGTTATCTATCCAAGTGTTTTACATGAAAATAAACAAAGTTACTATTATAATTATAGTGATACTACTTGGGAAAAAAATAAAGCTTTAAATAAATTTGTTTTATCACACAGCTATATGTCAGGAATGATATTCAATAAGACGTTTATTAATATTGAAAAGTTTAAAAGTGCAACTTTGAATGAAGACGTAGTATTATACCCACATGAAATTATGGCGTATATGATTTTATGTGAAGGTGGGTCCTTAATTAGTCTTTCCTCAGCGATAGCCATTCAAGGAGAGGCTGAAGAATCTGAGGCTATTAAAAAATATAAATACTATGAGTATCAAGAGAGGGTTAAACTCTTCAGGCAATATAGTCGTGTGGTTTATGAATTGGGTTATGAGCGAAAAAGCTCTAATATATTTTATCGAAAAATGTCAATTGTAGCAGCTTGCGTATTGGTTGATGAAGTTATTAATAAAGGGAATTCATCACTTTCTTATTTAAAGGAAATGTTTTCTCTAAAATGTAGTAGGCTTTTCAACTTTCAATTCTTATTTTATAGCTTTGCTTTTTTTATAAAGCGAAAAATAAAACCAATTCAAAAAAACAATTAAATTATGCTTTTAACTATTGCTATTCCAACTTTTAATCGATCTGATAAATTACTATTGCAGTTAGAAAATGTTTGTTCTCAAATTTCTCTTCTTGAAAATAAAAATGTTTGTTTGTTGATACAAGATAATTGTTCAACTGATAATACTGAAGAAATTTGCTCTTTAATTATTGAAAAATATAATAGTGTTAATATAAGTTACTATAAGAATGAAAGAAACTTAGGATTTGATAGAAACGTAGACTTATGTGTGAAGAACTCGAATAGTGATTATGTTTGGACGCTTTCTGATGATGATGATTTAAAGTTTGATGCGATAGAAAAGATTATTTATTATATTGATGAAAATTATGGAGAATTTAATTTTGCATTTATTAATTATTCCGTTAGATTCTCTTCAGGTGAGGCGAAAGTTAAATGTCCTAATGTTAAAAGCGGTTTAGTGGATGGCATGGATTTACTGTATGAAATAGAATTGTCTCATTCATTTATTAGTTCGTGTATATTTGAAGCTTCTGCTTGGAAAGGAGTAAATATAGAGCCTCATATCGGATCTTTATGGGTGCACCTTTTAGCTGCTAGAGATATTATGCCTACCGGTAAATCTCTTATTATTTCAAACTCTTTGATTGTTATGAACATGCCTTCTCTCCAGGAATCAAGGAAATCGATTATAAAGAAAAATGATCTAGAGTTTTATACAAATGCACATATTAAGATTAGTGCATTTTGCCAGAATTTAGAGAAATATGGTTATTCAAAAAAGTTAGTAAATTATCTTGTAGACGGCTGTCGAAAATACGATTCGAATCAAATTGTGAATTATAAAATGACAGTTGAAAGAAATAGTATTATAGACCTATACAGATTAGCTAAGGCATACTATTCAGTTCAAAATAGTTACATCAAGTATTATTTTTATTTGTTACCTATCATATTTTTACCAAAAGAATGTTTTATACTTGCTAAGCGACTTAAAGATGTCATTAAATAGAGGGTTTAGGTCTATTTTTTTCAACATAAGTTTCTTTTTACGAGCTAGTTCGGCAGGTTTGAAATTCATATTTGTTATATTTTTAGCAAATTTTGAATCAACCAGTTTAGTTGGTGAATATGCATTACTTGCTACAATTTCTGCTATATTTATTCAAATTATTGGTTTTGATGTTACAACGATCGTTGGAAGAGAGCTTCATAAAAAGGATCAACTAGGTAAATTTTCTTTAATAGTAAGGCAGTACCTCGTATATGCTGGAAGTTATATTCTTTCTTCCATACTAATTTTCATTTCATTTTACTTTATAGTTAAGAGTAGCCTAGTACTTTCTTTATGTTTTATATTTATTGTTTTACTTGAACACTTTTTTACTGAGGTTTTTAGAACCTTTGTTTCTTTAGTTAAAGTAAAGTCTGCAACTATAATACAATTTTTAAAAACTGCTCCATATATAGTATATCTAATGATTTATTCTTTTATAAGTGACGTTTCTTTAAGTCTTGAATTTATTATTTATGTATGGCTGATAAATTTACTTATAGTTTTTTCTTTCTTTGTTTTTTATCTTTTAAAAGAGCTTAGGCGTCGGAGTTTTAAGTGCGTTAAAGTTAGTTTTCAAGAGTGTAAAACTCTAGTGTTTGATGCAGCACCATATTTTATGGTAATAATTTTTGGTGTACTTTTTAGTAATGTAGATAAGATTGTGATTAGTAAGTACTTAGGTAGTGAAGTTTTAGGTATTTATTTTACTTACTTTACTATTTGTAGTGTACTTTCATTGCTAATCAGTTTTACTGTTGGAGTGAATCAAGGCCCTGTTGCTATAAAAGTCTTTTCAGAAAAAGGCGTTCTTGATTATATTTCTGTTCGAAAAAAATTGATTGCTGATTATATTAAGGTTTTAGCTTTTGGTGGCTTTTTCATTTTAGTTTTTGGATTGATTTATTTGAGGTTGGTGGAAAGTGCACAGGGTTTTGTAAACTATATTACTTTTTTTCTTTTACTTCTATCGGTTGTTTTTCTTTCCTTTTCTCAAGTTTACAAATTAGATTTATATTTATTGAAAAAAGATAAGGAAATAGTTTTTTCATTTTTGTCTTCTCTTATTTTAAATTTGGTCTTGCTATCTTCTTTAACGCCAAATTTTGGAGTTCTTGGCGCAGCATTAGCTTCGGCTACCTCATCTTTATATATGTTAATTTGTTTTTATTTTTTGTCTAAAAGAGTATTGTGATGAATTTAAAGGTTAATCAAAAGTTGATATCTTTAATAGAAAATTCGTTTGAAAATGAGTTTTCTATTGACTGTCATCAAAATACTAAAAATGCAAACCGTTTTAGTATGTTTCGACCTCATATAAATAAAGGTTTTTTATCTTTATTTAAAAACTATTTCTTCTCTTTCCTCTTTGTTATTTTTTTTCCGGTATTTCCTTTTTTAAACTCTAAACTATGTCGAATAAGAGTTGTTGGTGGTGGGAATAAGTTTTTAATTACTTTCTCAGATAAAGCTAACGTAATTTATAGTGACCTTGTTTCTGCTAACTCCGATTTAAGTTATATTCAAGTTGGAGTAAGTAATGTCGGTCGGAAGGTGGCTTTTCCCTTTGATGAGTATTTTACATACTTATACTCTGTATTTGCCATTATTAAACGATATAAAAAAGATATCTGGTTCTTAAAATCAATTATATTAATCCCTGAAATGCTGACCTTATATGCTTATTTGAGTAGAAATAGTGTTGATAAAATTTATATGACTAACCAATTTGATCGATGGGCATACCTGTTGTCATTCTTTTCTAACGAAAATGATTGCTATTTAGAGTTAAGGCAACATGGTATTACTGATAGTGGATTTTTACCTAGTATAAAAATGCCTTTAGTGAATAAGTTAGTTGTTTATGATGAAAAAGAGTTAAAATATTTCAAGCTAAGGGTTGTTGAAAAAATAATTGAAGTTGCTTTTAAGCCACCAACACTTAATTTATCTGATGTAGATGGCTGTAATTTCAATATACTCATTGCTGCTTCTGGCTCATATGAACACAGCGATTATGAAATCACTCTGATTAAACTCTTAGCTAAAAAAGTTAGAGGTAAGGTTTTCTATAAACCTCATCCTTTACTTACTAACAAAAGCGCATTAGAACTGTTAATTACATATGGCTTTCATTATATTAGTGATAAAGATTTTTTTCCTGATGTCGATGTGATGATTCATTTTAGTTCAACATTAGCCGCTGAATATAGAAATTCAAGTACAGACGTTAAAATTTTCAACATAGAAAATCATCTATGTATTGATATTGCATTGAAAGAAATAATGAACATTTATACTGATTAGCTGAAAACGCTAATGTAGGAAATCCTGAATAGACTAGAGGTTAATGTGTTTAAGCAAAAAGTTTTGTTAATAAGTGGTGGAACAGGGTCTTTCGGCAATGCTGTCCTCGACCGTTTTTTAGAAACTGATATCAAAGAAATTCGCATCTTTTCACGTGATGAAAAGAAACAGGATGATATGCGTAAAAAATACAATTCACCTAAGCTAAAGTTCTATATCGGAGATGTGCGAGATTATAACTCCATTTTGTCTGCCACTCGTGGTGTTGATTTTGTATATCACGCAGCCGCTCTTAAGCAAGTCCCTTCATGTGAATTTCACCCGATGGAAGCAGTGAAAACAAATGTATTGGGCACAGAGAATGTATTGGAAGCCTGTATTGCTAATGAAGTATCTCGTGTTGTTTGCTTGAGTACTGACAAAGCTGTTTATCCAATAAATGCAATGGGGATTTCAAAAGCCATGATGGAGAAGGTGATCGTAGCGAAATCTCGTAATCTTGACCCTTCAAAAACAATCATTTCTACTACTCGTTATGGGAATGTAATGGCATCACGCGGTTCCGTTATTCCATTATTTTTACGCCAACTAATTAATGGTGATCCTATCACTATTACTGACCCTAACATGACTCGTTTTATGATGACATTGGATGATGCTGTAGATCTTGTTTTACATGCATTTACTAATGGTATAAATGGCGATGTTTTTGTTCAAAAAGCGCCCGCAGCCACAATTGATGTATTAGTAAAAGCGTTGAAGGTTATTACCTCTAAGCAGGATCATTCGGTTAATGTGATTGGTACTCGACATGGTGAAAAGTTGTACGAAGCTTTATGTAGTAGAGAAGAAATGTTTGT
>JAGSHH010000168.1 GCA_023954655.1 Colwelliaceae bacterium | reverse complement strand
TTTAGTAACGTATTGTCCATTAAATACTGAAGTTTCAAACTCTTTAATATCAGGATTAGCAATCGATACTGCACTTTCTAAATCTTCAATAGTTTGGAAAATCAATTTATCCGCACCTATTAAATCACAGATATCTTCTAATTCTCTACCATGAGCAATCAATTCTGTAGCACTCGGCATATCGATTCCATAAACGTTTGGAAAACGAATCTCTGGGGCAGCAGATGCAAAGTAGACTTTCTTAGCGCCAGATGCTCTTGCCATTTCGATAATTTGTTCAGAGGTCGTGCCGCGCACGATTGAATCATCAACTAACAAGACATTTTTACCTGCAAACTCTGCACTAATAGCATTCAACTTTTGACGAACAGATTTTTTACGCTGTTCTTGTCCCGGCATAATAAAGGTTCTACCAATATAACGATTTTTAACAAAGCCTTGGCGATATGGCAAATTTAATGTTTGCGCTATCTGTAAAGCGGTATCACATGATGTTTCAGGAATTGGAATAACAACATCAATATCTTCATCAGCCCACTCTTGCTGAATTTTAGCGCCTAACTTCTTACCCATTTCAACACGTGAAGCATAAACAGAAATTTTATCCATGGTTGAGTCAGGGCGGGCAAAATAAACATATTCAAAAATACATGGACTAAAAGTAGGATTTTGAGCGCACTGTTTACTGAAAAATTGACCATCTTCTGTCAAATAAATAGCTTCACCTGGTGCCACATCTCTAACAAAATCAAACCCGCATGCATCTAAAGCTACTGATTCAGAAGCAACCATGTATTCAACACCTTTATTAGTTTCTCTTTTCCCAAAAACTAACGGTCGAATGCCATGAGGGTCACGAAATGCTACCATGCCATTGCCGATCACTAAAGCAACCGTAGCATAAGCTCCACGAACACGTTTATGTACATTTGAAATGGCAGTAAAGAAATCATCAGGCGTTAAATTAAAATTACCTATACTTTGTAATTCATGACCTAAAATATTTAACAGCAATTCAGAATCTGAAGTGGTGTTTACATGACGGCATGCATCTTTATAAAGCCATTCTTTTAGTTCTTCAGCATTGGTTAAATTACCGTTGTGCGCTAAAGAAATACCAAATGGGGAATTTGCATAAAAGGGCTGGGCTTCAGAAGAACTTGATGTACCCGCTGTAGGGTAACGAATATGACCTATACCTATATTACCTTGAAGTCTAAGCATATGACGTGTATGAAAAACGTCTTTAACTAAACCATTGCCCTTCCTAAGCCTAAAAGTATTGTTTTGAATAGTCACAATACCTGCTGCATCCTGACCTCGATGTTGTAGAACCGTTAAACCGTCATATAAATACTGACTAACCGCTGTATTTCCAACAATGCCAACTATACCACACATGGTGTTTTTCTCCGCCGAACTAAGCTTGTTTCAGAAAACTGGATGATTGTTTGAGGTATTCAAAAAACCATTCAATAATTAATTTAAATTCTGGGATTAATTGAGAACTTTGCCACCAAGGGCTTGACGCTGATGGCGTAAAAGCATCCATAAAAAAGAGCACAGCACTCACAATTAATACACCACGCAATGCACCAAAAACTATTCCCAGAACTCTATCCGTGCCCGACAATCCTGTTTTGGCAACTAATTGGCCAATGACATAATTAACCAAAGCACCAAGAATTAAAGTGGTGATAAATAAAATAGCAATAGAGGCGCCATTACGTAGGAATGGATCTGATATATTGGTGAGTAGTGTGGCAAGTTTGGTATAGAACGTACTAGCGATAAAAAAGGCACTGATCCAAATAACTAGTGACACAGCCTCTTTAACAAAGCCACGAACTAAACTAATTAATGTTGAAATACCTATGACAGCCAAAATGGCATAGTCTATCCAAACCATAAATCGAGAGTTCTCAATTAAATTTACTAATAAATAGAGGCGCGCATTCTAACAGAAGCCAACCTAGTTTAGCTAATATTTTTATTATCTAGTTGGCGTAAATCGGGCAACTTTTCCTTGCACCTTAGTTAACACCTTCAAAGCTGGTATTTTTTTCTCTAGATTACTTTTAATTAATTCCGGTCCAACAAAAACTTTAGTTAAATTACCCTTTTTAGTCTTTATCGGTTTAGTAAAAGCAGTATAACCAGCTGACTTTAATTTATTTACAAGATCATCAACATTTTTCTTATGACGAAAAGTTCCTAACTGAACAACCCATGCAATATTCGCTTTTGCTTTTTCTGGTTCTGTATTAACAGGTGTTACAATTTCTCGATCATCATTTTTAACACTGGCAAATGACTTTTCTTTTTTGACAGTTGCTGCTTCTAATGATGATTTAACGTTTGAAATTGAATTTTCATCAAGATTTATATCACTATCTTTGATGTCATCAATTGCCGATTCCTCAACAAGTTCTTCTTGAGGAAGTGAAGAGAGCTTTTCATCAGGAAAAGACTGACCTTTAGATTGAAAATCTACTTGAGGTGCATTGGGAATTTTATCAAATTCTTCTTGATATGTTTTTTTATCTCCATCGAGTAAATCAGGTAAAAATATAATCGCTACAGCTGCAACAATCATAGTACCGACTAATCTATTTTGAAAAGGTGTAGACAAAATAACTCCTAATTAATAAAGGCTTTGACCTGAGCGACCGTAAAAAAAGAACCAAAAACAAGAATTAAATCGCGAGCATCGGCTTCTGAGATAGCCATTTTATAGGCATCAATGACATTGTCAAAAGTTAATAATTTTTTAGGCTCAATATCCAGATGAGTTTTAAGGCAATTTGCACTTGCTCCCCTAGATACATCTAGACTTCCTAGATACCAATTATCCACAATATCAATAAGCGGGCTTAGCGTATTAAAAATATCTTTATCCGCTAACATACCAACAACTGCATGAACTTTATTAACTGATAATGATTTAATTTTATTTGCTAAATAACGTGCGGCTAATGGATTGTGTCCAACATCTAACATCACCTGACAATGAGCTTCAACTAACTCAGTGCGTCCCGCTACTTTGGTAGATAAAATTAATAATGATAACTCTTCACTTGATAAATTTATATTTAACAATGTCAAAACCATTAATGCAGTGGCAATGTTATCACTTGGAATAAAAGGCTCAGGTAGTTTGTTAAAACTTAATTTCTTAAATTGCCACGACCAAAGATTTTCATGTGACTGCTGAGTAACGCTAAAATCAAGTTCACGTATATATAATTCAGTATTAAGCTGTTCAGCATGTTTTAAAACCGATAGTGGAGGTTGCTTGTCTCCAATAACAACTTGTTGCTTTGAACGCATAATGCCCGCTTTTTCAAAACCTATGCTTTCACGATTATCACCAAGGAAAGCTTGATGATCTAAGTCAACAGTTGTAATAACAGCTATATCAGCATCAATAATATTTGTTGCATCTAATCGACCGCCTAACCCCACTTCCAATAGAACTATGTTAGGCTTTTTAATCATGATGACAAGTAACGCTGCCAATGTTGTGTATTCATAATACGTTAATGAAATAGATTCACGAGCACTCTCTATTTTTTCGAAAGCTTCTATTAGGACATTATCATCAACATCTTGTTTATTAATTCGTAATCGTTCATTAAATTTTTCAATATGAGGAGATGAATAAACGGCAACAGAATTATTTTTTGATAAGAGTGTATTCTCTAAAAATGCACATGTCGTTCCTTTGCCATTAGTGCCTGCTACAGTTATGACTTGAGCAAACGATAAATCGATGGATAATTTTTCTGCGACTTTTGATATACGCTCAAGGCCCATATCAATTTCTGTACTATGGATATTTTCTAAATAAGAAAGCCACTCATCGAGTGTTCGACTTGAGTGGCTTTTGTTTGAGGTTTTCATATAAATAAATTAGCTAGCTTTTAAGTCGTATCCAGTGAACTTGGCTAATAAACGCGCTAAAGTGTCACGCATTTCACGGCGGTCAACAATCATGTCTATCGCACCTTTTTCTAATAAAAACTCACTTCGTTGGAAACCTTCAGGTAATTTCTCACGAACAGTTTGCTCAATAACTCGAGGACCGGCAAAACCAATTAATGCTTTAGGCTCAGCAACATTCACATCACCTAACATTGCCAAGCTTGCTGAAACACCACCCATTGTAGGATCAGTTAAGACAGAAATATAAGGCAAACCTTTCTCACTCATTTTAGCTAATGCGGCACTTGTTTTAGCCATTTGCATTAAAGAGAAAAGTGCTTCTTGCATACGGGCACCGCCACTTGCTGAAAAGCAAACAAAAGGTAAGTTATGTTCAAGACAATATTCAACACCTTTAACAAACCTTGCACCAACCACTGAAGCCATTGAACCACCTAAAAAAGCAAATTCAAATGCGGCAGCAACAACTGGCATGCCATGTAATTCACCTTTCATAACAACTAAAGCATCTTTTTCACCCGTATTTTTTTGAGCGGCAGAAAGGCGATCTTTATAGCGTTTAGAATCTTTAAATTTTAGAATATCTTGCGCTTCAAATTCTTCACCTAATTCAATGCGTTCACCTAAATCTAAAAACCCCTCAATACGTTTACGCCCACTAATACGCATGTGATGATCACATTTTGGACAAACAGACATTTGACGCTCGAGCTCAACTTTATATAACACTGCGTTACAAGAAGTACACTTGCTCCATACCCCTTCAGGAATGTTGCGCTTTTGGGTAGATTTTGCTTTCGGGAGAATCTTTTCAATCCAGCTCATAATTTAACTTTGCCTATGCACGAAAATTATTTAACGGTAAAAACACACCACTAAATATTAAAATTTTAAGAATACCTAAATATAACCGCTAATTAGACCATAGTTTACGGTATTTTGAATACAAAAAACTGGTCTGTTGTGTAAGTAAATTTCTCTAATCTAAAAAAAGAGGTCCTAATTGACGTTTTGGAATATTAAATTCTTCAGGATAATCTACATCTACGAAGTATAAGCCCTCAGCTGCAGCAGTCATTCCTGCTACACATCGATTTTTAGCATTAAGCACTTCTTTTATCCACTCAACTGTTTCTTTTCCTTGACCAACCCTCATTAAACTCCCTGCAATATTTCGGATCATATGATGTAAAAAGGCATTGCCTTTAACATCAAGAATAATGTAATCACCTTTCCTTGAAACATTACAATGTGACAATGTTCTTATGGGGGAATGGGACTGACAATGAACCGTTCTAAATGATGTAAAATCATGCTCACCAACTAAATATTGAGCTGCTTGATGCATAATTTCGTCATCCAAGGGGTAATGACAAAAACTTAAGCCATGACTTAAGATAGCTGAACGCAGAGTTTTATTATAAATAATATAACGATATCGTCGCGCGGTGGCACTAAAGCGAGCATGAAAATCATCATTCACGCTATGAACCCATGAAACGGCTATATCTTTTGGTAAGTGAGTATTTACACCTAAAGTCCAAGCTACATCTTTACGAATTTTATCAGTATCAAAATGAATAACCTGATTTGTAGCGTTCACTCCGGTATCTGTACGACCAGCACAAATAACTTCAATTTGCTCATCGGCTACTTTTGAAAGCGCAATTTCAACCTTTTGCTGCACACTAACTACAGACTTCTGCCGTTGCCAACCGCAATATTTGCTACCATCATATTCAATACCTAAAGCATAACGCATTAAACTTCCAAACCAATGTCTATTTTCGCCGCATTATCTACTATTTAATTCATTTTTGCGAGACGCTATTTTCTAACTAAGTAAAAGACTCAACTCCAGAAAGGCTCCACTTATATCTTTCTGACTTTCAACAATGCCAATAAAATAAAAAAGCCGCTAAATTAGCGACTTTGGTTCTTAATAGGATATAAGTATAGGGGCTATTTAATGCCATCTAGCAATTGTTGTGCTTCAAACTGTTGTTCTGCATCACCAATTTTGACAACATCTTGTAAAATAACTTCAGCATTTTCACTGTCGCCTATTTCAATATAGACTTTAGCTAAATCGAGTTTAGCAGCAGCACCATTATCATCTTCTTCATCGACATCTATTTGGTTAACATCATTTGTAAATTCAGGAAAATCTCCCAAACCAACATCAATATTAGTTTGTTCATAAGGTTCTTCAGATTCGGTAGGTTCAGACAACGTTTCAGAAATTAATGAATCAACGGAAATAAAATCATCTTGGTTATTATCCGCATGTTGTATTTCAGATTCTTCATCTTCAATTGTTTCTTCTACATTGAAGTCATCAGATAAATCAAAATCGTCTCCACTTGAAGCAGGAGCCTCTTCTTCAATATTGGCTAATAACTCATCAAAGTCTAAACTATCTAGCTCTTGAATATCATCAATTTCAGTCGCTTCGGTATTTTCTTTTACTTTTTCATTATTGCCGTTTTCATCAGCTAAGAGGTCTGCTAAAACATTACTATCTGTGAAGTCAGGTGATAACTCTACGGAAGCCTGAGATTCTTTTTCGTCATTTAATAATTGAGTTAAAGTTGATTCATCAAAATCACTAGACACATCAGCTAAAATATCTTCATCAACCTCGTTGAGTTCTTCAAAAGTAGAACTTGGTTGGCTATCTAAAATATCATCACCAATATCCAACGCTTCATCATCGGTTTTATCTTGTTCAACCTCTGCAATAAGTGCATCGATATCAAGTTCATCTTCAATACTACTTGTCGCTTCAACTTCTGCATCATCGACCGGGTGATCTTTTTCAGATTCAATAAGTTCATCAACTTCAAACATATCACCAAAATCAGTTGACAAAAATGGAGCTACGTACTCTTCACTTAAACCATCAATTTTTTCATGATTTTCATCACTTTCTGTAGAACTTGATGTTTGGGCTTCAACATCAGATGAACTTTCAACTGAAGAAGTATCTTTAACTACACTTTTTACAGGAGCTGGGTCATTCTGAATATCACCTAATAAAGCGTCAATATCATCTGGATCTGTTATATCCATTTCTTCAGATAAATCATCAATTATTTCAGGTGAAATTGTATCCTCTACTGAGTTATCAGCTGTATCAGTCATTGAATCTAATAAAGCATCTATATCATCAGGATCTGTTAATTCCACATTATCAGGAAGTTCTTCTGCAGGTTCACTTTCAGCTGACGGTGCCTCACCCGCCATTGAATCCATTAGTGCATCAATATCATCTGGATCTGTTAACTCTGTGTTATCTGGTATTTCTACAGCAGGTTCACTTTCAGTTGACGGTGTCTCAGCTGCCATTGAATCCATTAGCGCATCAATATCATCCGGATCTGTTAACTCTGTGTTATCTGGTATTTCTACAGCAGGTTCACTTTCAACTGACGGAGTCTCAGCTGCCATTGAATCCATTAGTGCATCAATATCATCAGGGTCGGTTAATTCAGCATTATCTTCTACAATTTCATCTGTTTTCTGATCATCTGTCTCAATTTCATCAATGATACTATCAACATTAAGCACATCATCAGCATCAGAACTTTCCTCTTCTCCGCTAACATCTAATAATAAATCATCTAATGAACCTTGATCTA
>JAGSHH010000182.1 GCA_023954655.1 Colwelliaceae bacterium | reverse complement strand
ATAAATGGTCAAGCAAAATGGGTTAATTTTTAATATAGTATTTCCATGACAACACGTATATTTATCTCTAAATTTTTTTTCATTCTGTGGCTGTATTCAAATTTCAGTTTCTCTCAGTCTATAGTCTCTATTAATTTTGACTCCGTTATTATCTGTCCAATAACCTCACACTCTAGTGTGATGCCCAGCTTTATCGAACCCGAGTGTAAAGTAGCAAATGCAAGCCAAATAGATCCTCAAAACAAGGCTTTATGGGTGAAAACCACCGTTAATATTCCGGAAGATATGCTCAAAGATAAACAACCTCATAGTGTTTATATTTCTGGTAAAGCAGCAAGCGAAGTCTATTTTAATGGTCATTATATAGGGAGTAATGGTGCACCTAATGCTATTCCAAATTTAGAGCAAGTTGGGAAAATAGATGCGATGTTTTATGTTCCTGCACAATTAATAAAACCAAAGAACAACGAAATAATGATAAAAATGTCATCCCATCATGGTTTTATCACCTTAAACAGTCCTTTAAACTTTATTGGTTTTGGTATCTACTCTGACCCGACTTACTTTTTACATCGTAATTTAGGTGTGTCAATAATCCCCCTTGGTGCACTATTATTAGGGGCTATTTATTTTTTGGTGGCGAGCTTCAACCCCAGAAAACGCACCAATAATTTATTATTTTTATGCATGACTTCATTTGCATCATTACAGCTATTTTCTGAAATTTCTCGCGCTTTACTTTCTTACCCCTACCCTTATCAAGATGTAAGGCTGTTGCTCATCGTTTCGCTCTCCTTTCTTTTTGGGGTATGTTTATTAACGTTTGTTATATTAAAATTGGAGAAGAACAAGCCTTATTGGTGGATTTTTATAGGGAGTTGTTTAAGTTTATTAATAGTATGGCTTACACCAGGATTTGACCCAAAAACGGCTTTAGCGATATTTGTTCCGAGTGCAATTAACGCAACGCTGTTAACCATTCAAGCAGTAAACACTCAATCAAAAGAATGGGCAATTTATGCGACTTTATTTGTATTGTTTTCAATTACTATTATTTTAACACTTACTGCTTTTCATGATGCGCTGTTTTATTACATCATTACCTGCGTACTAATATTTCTTTTTATTCTTCAAGCAAGAAAACTCAGCCAAGAACAAAAGGACAAGGAAGCAGAACAAGCTTTAGTGGCAAAGCTGCAATTTAAACTAGAACAAAACCAGCAAAAAGCACAGCCAAGTACAATCAAAATTAACAGTGCCGGTAAAATTGAAATAATCACCAGTGATCACATTGTATATTGTAAAGCTTCCGGAGATTATGTCGAAATGAACCTTAAAGACCACCAACAACGTTTATTTACTGGTAGTTTAAAAGAATTAGAGGCAACACTTCCTAATACATTTTTAAGGGTGCATCGTTCATATTTGGTGAATGTAGAGTTCATCCATAGTTTGAATACCAAAAGTTTAAAACCTACACAAACATCAGCTGCAGGCTTCCTTCAACTTAACGATACAATGGAAGTACCTGTTAGTCGAAGAATAATGCCTACGGTGCGAAACTTCATCAAACAAAACTGAGCATCATATTTTGACAGCTAAAAAATTTTTAATCTATTATTTAATCACACCTTGTAACTAAATAATTTAACGATTTGTGTAAGCTAGAACCTATAATTAAATGAATTTCGGTACGCTCCAATTATTACTCTTTAATCCGCTAACCACTATAAAATCAGAAGTTGCTCACTTTCTGCTTGGTTAATAGAGTTCGCTTTCTAGCTGTTATTTAAAGAGGCTAGATCCAACATATATTTCGCTAAATTTTTATCATTTTTCTCGGTCGCGACTTTAATTGCCGCAGAAAAGTTTTCTTTCGCTTTTTTAATAATACCTTTTTGCTTATATACTTTCCCTAACCCATTGTACAATAATGCTGATTCAGGGAATTTTTCAATCGCTCGAGAAAAATATTGCTCTGCTTGTTTGGTGTTTCCATGTTTTAAGTAAAATAAAGCAAAGTTGTTTTGCCAAAATATTGAGTCATAACGTTTAGTTTTCAATACGTCGTCAAATTGCACCATAAAACTATCGAATTCAGGGTAATTATTTTGATTCCAAGATAACCAAATTAGATGATTTTTTGTTTTATCATCGATAGTTTGATCGAAACCAAAACGTTCACTTCGCTCAATAAAATACTTATTCAAATAAGGAACGCCACCACGCTGTTTAAACTCACTTATATCGATGAATTCAGGTATAGAGTAGTTATGAAAAATGTACTTCAACCCTTTATATAGTGCTAAATAAGGTGTGGTTTGGTGCGTCTCATCGTTAAATTTATCCAATTTCCAATGCAACTTGCTTATAGGGTTTTCTTGTAACTTTTTTGACAAATCGTTACTGTAACTGACGGTATAAACATCTCTATCTGAATTTGCTATGTATAAGTATTTATCATTGTTTAATTTACTATCAAGTGTTTTTAATTCACTTTCATCAATTTCACCACCGTTACTTAAAATAATACCTTCAAAAGTATTTGGGTGGTTTACGAATAGATAGGATGAAAAAAATGCGCTCATTTCCCAACCAAATAATACTCGCCTTTCTTGAGTTCGATAATTTTTATCAATATAGGGGATCAGTTCTTTAATAACATATTGACCAAAAACTTCCTTTTTCCGACCAAACCAACTTCTTCTTTCAGGATTTTGATTAATAACGGCAACAACTATCATCTCAGGAATGGCTAATGGTGATTTCAAGCTATGCTGAACCGCAACCGCATTAATAAAATGCCATTGCCCATCTAATACATACAAAACAGGATAATCAACATTAGAGTTTTCATAGTTTGGTGGCAAATAAACCTTTACTTGCCGTTGCTCATTGAGCACTTCTGAATGGTTTGAAATCGAGGATACACCGGATAAATCGAGATAAGCAAATGATTGAGAAGAAAATACGATAACCAGTAATAATGCAATGTACGTTAAATATTTCAAAGCCATAATACCCTTAAACTTAATTATCCGCGACTATAGCATCCGCTTAAAATTAAACACAATAAGTTAAAAGTAACAAAGCGTGAATCGTTTACTTCCGTCATTAGGCAATTTATTTATTACAGTTTTATTTATTGAAAACAGTATTTATAGTTAGTAACTATGCTAATGGCATAAAATTGTAAGCTTTTTATCTTTTGATTTTGCTGACCTACCATAGCCGTCGCCCCCCATATTGATCGCGTATCAAACCGTACCAAATTCGCCATGGGTAAAAACGTAGTTGAAGTTGAAAAGAAGCTTTTAAAAGTAGTGTCTGTTGAATTAAAAGTTGATGTGCGCCGTTGGCGAATTCTACAAAATCGCTATAACTGCTTTATGCTTAAGCCTTGCTGTGATGCTTGTATCATTGAAGTAAAATGCGATTTGAAAGAGAAAACTGAATAACCTTTAGTCTGCTTAGCCTTAAATGAATATTAACAGTTTTGTTACGTTCAAAATAAACTAGATACAAGCACTATGAAATTAAAAATGTTGTCTAATACTTAAAATTATCAGTTGGTGCACCAAGTACCGCATGATACATTTAATATTTGTGTACTTAGGAATAACTTTTAATTTGAGTCTATTTTGATTTATCAAACCCTAAACCACCAATTAAGTGAGCATGCTTTAACAGTAAAAGATATTACAGGTACAAACCTTAATATTCGTCCTAAGACCTGCCAATTATTGCTTTTGCTAGTCAAGAATTCAGGAAAACCTATCAGTAAGCATTCCTTGCTTGAAACAGTATGGGCAGACACAATTGTTAGTGAACAAGTCGTTTTTCAGTCAATTAATGAAATTAGGCAATTATTTCCCAGCGTAGACGTAATTAAAACAATACCTAAGCAAGGGTATGTCTGGCTACCAGAAGTTGTAACGACAGATATTGTAATGCCCTCAACAATACCTGCCAAAAAATCAATTTATATCTTGTTTGCAATAATGGTATTTCTAGCATCATTTTTTATATTTAAGCAATTTGATGCTTCAAATAATGCACAGTTTGTTCAGCAAAATATAAGCGGCTCTATTGTTATTTTACCCACGCAAAATCAAATAGAAGGTAACGATCATAACTGGGTTAGGCTTGGCATGATGGATCAAGTGATCCAACGCTTACCAAACTCTCAATATAGTGGTGTATTGCAAACCGATTATGTCTTAGAGGTTTTAAAACGAGCAAATACGCCTTTAACCAATTTTCAACCAGAACACATCCAAAAAATTTTTAAAGTATCGGGCGCAGAGCTTATTGTCTTATCCAAATTAACAGGGGGACCTCATGACTACCAATTGATTTATGTTTTCCATTATCGTAACAATATTAAAAAAGGCGTGCTTATAAACAAAAATATACAATCATTGATTGATGAGTTCAGTCTGTTAATTACCGAGCAATTGGGTGATAAAGTGCTGCCATTAGAATTTAGTTATCAAGCAGACTTCAATAATGAATTGCTTGGTACAGCAATTGAAAATCGCCTTGAAGGTAATTACCAATTAGCCAACCCTATGTTAGAGAGTATAGTGTTCAGTAACCCTGAAAATTTAACAGCTCAACGGATACTAGTAGGAAATTTGTTGAGATTAAAACAGTTTGAACAGGCAGGTAAACGTATTGATTTAGCGTTATCCATCGCACGTAGATTGAAAGACAACTATGAACTTACCTATTTACTTTATTTAAAGGCCCTTACACTTTATGTCACTTATAATGATAAGGGCGCTGAAGAAATAACCGAGCAAGCACTGATTTTTGCAATGGAAAATAAAGATTGGCTATTAATGGCTCACATTAAAAACATAAAAGCAAACATAGCCGTTAACAATCGCGATTATAAGCTCGCCGAGAAATTATATAATGAAGAAATGCAACATCACCAAGTATTGCACTGCCCTGTGGGAGAGGCTCAATCTTGGGCAAATTTAGCTAGGCTTGCTAAGACACAAAACCAGCCGGAGAAGTTTGATTTTGCCATAAATAAAGCGATAACCATCGCTAAAACTCGTGAATTAACATCACAATTGAATTATTTCATACAAACTAAAGAAAAAGGTTTTAATTAACAAAAACAACAGTTTTAGAAAATTATAGAAAACTTTAATGGTTTTAAATGTGCTTAGTACTGTACAAAGTATTCGCTAAATAAAATCACTAAGGATAATTATGAAGTTTATAGTTTGTATGTCACTTTGTTTGATGAATGCAGGTAATTGCTTTGCTAATCAAACAGATCACAAAGCGATAAGATTGGTCATCAATGCCTTTGAGCAATCCATTCAAACCAAAGATAAGAGTCGCTTTTTAAACTTATTTCTAGACACGTCATCGCCAATGATCGGCGTTGTTTCTGAAGAGAGCATGATAGCCCGTCGCGCAGCGGTGGAAAAAATAAACAAAGAAGACAATAAGAACTTCGTGGCAACTCGTACCTGGACCGTTATACCCAGTAAAATGATTGACAGGATCGTTTCCGAGAAAGTGAGTTCGAGGGAAGAATTCAACAATATCAATATAGTTTCTGAAGGAAACATTGCTAGTGTTTATTTTGATTACGAATATTATAAAGATGATAAAAAGAAACACTGGGGTAGTGAAAGCTGGCAGATGGTGCAAACTTTAAAAGGCTGGAAGATTAGCTCAGTAATTTATTCTATTACCTTTATAAAGTAAAAAATGAGACAGTAATTACCATATTTTACTGTCTCATTACTTTCTTGCTAAAATAGCTAGGATGAGTTTTCTATCAGTGTGAGCTTTCTTAAAACCTAATTATTTACACTTCTACATTAATTATCTTTGGACTAACCGACAATAGCAGTGGAAATCTAAATCGACCGAGTATCAAACCTTACCAAATTCGCTATAACTGCTTTATGCTTAATAGCCAAAATGAATCCTCCATACCACCAACTTCATCTCTTGAGAGCAATTCAAAAAGCGTATAATCTACTATATTATCAACAGTCAAATCTTTTCATTATATAAATATGGAAGCTAAAAATGTTTACTAAATTAAGGACAATATGATAATAGAATTAGCGAAAGCTTTGTTATACTCAAATGCTAAACTTGATTGTTCACAATTACTTTGGCACATTTCAATCATTTAAATAGAAGTCACCACTATGTCCCTGATTAACCTTAGCCAATTTGGAAGTCTCTTTGAAATTGGATTTGCTCTTCATTTCGCAGTTGCTTTTATCGATCGCATCTATGCTCGTGAACTTCCAGTGCGTGTCGATAGGATTAACGCTAGAGTAAAAGCCATTGAGAAATTTAAGAGAGAAATTGCTGACGGCCAGCGCTGGATGAAGGAGTCTGGTGAAAAATTCGAGCTGATTTTCCCTTACCGTCACATAGAAAATCCACAATGGTTTAAACATAACGAACAGGTACTTGACCGTACGTATGAGCTTCTACAAAACATCAATGGTCAAATTAATATTTTAAAACGAATCTTAAGTGTGATCACCTTTCTCTCGATTATCGTAGTCCTCTATTCTATCTGTACTTTATTTTTAATAGGACTAGAAATGGAAATTGTTAAATCTTTAGACCCTATGACAGCTAGCACCGCAGTTTTAATGCAATTACTTCCTCTGCCATTAGCATCAGCAATTTTTTTCTTTGTAGCCAGACGCATGAGTAAAGATGTAGACCGAAAAATCCGTAGTGTAGGTGACTTAAATCTAATGCTGAGCTCCCCTGACGTTGGAAAAATTAATGCCTATGTATCAGTTGAGCAAGTTTATCAACGACATACAGGAGCCTTCAATATCACT
>JAGSHH010000065.1 GCA_023954655.1 Colwelliaceae bacterium | reverse complement strand
TCATCGACGTTTTAGAAATGTTCCAAAACGATCCACAAACTGAAGCAATTGTAATGATTGGTGAAATTGGCGGTACAGCTGAAGAAGAAGCTGCGGAATACATCAAAGCTAACGTTACTAAACCTGTTGTTTCTTACATTGCTGGTGTTACTGCACCAGAAGGTAAGCGTATGGGTCACGCTGGCGCGATAATCGCTGGTGGTAAAGGTACAGCTGATGAAAAATTTGCTGCTTTAGAAGCGGCAGGTGTTAAAACTGTACGTTCACTTGCTGAAATCGGTTCTGCACTTAAAGAGAAAACAGGTTGGTAAGCGATTAGCTTACAGTTTGTTATCTTGATAAAAACCCGCATTTTCTAATAGAGAATGCGGGTTTTTTTGTATCTTGTCATTAGTATAGTTCCTAGCGTAGAGTAGATAAATAAATCAAACAAAGGGTAATGTAAAATGCTGAAAACAGGAAAGTTTAAGGTTGGACATGGACAGTTAAGTGGTTATATTGCATGCTTTTTAGGACTTCTCTCTTTTTTAGCTGTGTTAGCTTTTCATTTCCCTGAATATTTAACAACGCCAGAGTTAAGAGATAGTTATAATGTGACAGTTTTAAGAGTCATACTTTTTATTTCATTAATCATTTCAGGAAGTCTCGCTTTATTGAATTTCATTCGTAATCGTAACAAGAGGTTAGGCGGAGTTGCATGGCTTTTCGTTACGTTGTCTATATTACTCGGCGGACATAATATTGAAGTGGAATATTTTCCAAGCAACACACCATACCTTGGTTTGGACTGGTTTATCTTAGACTTACTTGGCTCAACTATAATCTTCGTGTTTATAGAAAAGCTATTTACCTATAAAAAAACACAACCGGTTTTACGACATGATTGGCAGTTAGATCTGCAATACTTTGGTTTAAACCACTTAATTATTGGTTTTGTACTTTTAGTTTCAAATACTATTGCGCAATCAACTCTACTTTGGCTAAAAGTTGATATGTTGCAACAAGCAATTACCAACTTGCCTTTTATTGCTCAAGTCTTTCTTATTATACTTGTAGCTGATCTGATTCAATATGCTGTGCACCGCTGTTGTCATCAAATACCATTTCTTTGGCGTTTTCATGTTATTCATCATAGTGTAGAAAGGATGGACTGGCTTGCAGGATCACGTTTACATATAGTAGATGTTTTATTGACTCGTTCTATGGTGTTGATTCCTGTATTTATATTCGGTTTCTCGAAAGAAGTAATCGATATTTATGTTATTTTTGCTGGCTTTCAAGCAGTGTTGAATCACGCCAATGTGCAGCTTAACTTTTCTATTTTTAGGCATTTTCTAGTAACACCTCAATTCCATCATTGGCACCATGCCTCAGATGAGGAAGGAATAGATAGAAATTATGCGGCTCATTTTTCTTTTATTGATAAGCTTTTTGGAAGTGAAGTTAAGACAGATAAAGAATGGCCAATGCAATATGGGTTAGTGAGACAAAAATTGCCTAAAAGCTTATTGAAGCAGTTTATTTACCCATTTAATAAGCTTCAATGATTATATCTGCTATAACTCTTTCATTCACAACATAAAAAGGGTCGGTGACATTTAAAAATCATTACCATTTTTTAATAAGTGAAATGCATTTTCGTTTAGGTTTTCTCTTATTATAATATTGTCGCGGTGGCGACGACTCGACAACTGCGTCCTGCGTTGCTCTACCTCTTGCATCCATGCAGTCGACCCAAGGGGCGTTACACGCCAAAAGCCCCTTGGAACCCCATGGCGCTGCTGCATTAAACGTGATCCTACATTCAAACCAATATATTCGACGTAACGGCAAAGATCGCACTACACTCCTTGCCAACCATGGCACTGCTAACTACCTTTCATCCCTGAACATAATCCATGTGCCGACAGCGCTTTGTTCATCATCCCTGATGAACATACCAATAATTTATAGGGTCAGGTACAAATTAAAATTCTTTCTAGTTTGTTGTTTTCTGTTTAAGTTTTATTGTCGCGGTGGCGACGACACCCAAAGGGACGCTAACGCCGCTGTCCCCTTGGAACCCCATGACGCTGCTGAAAAATGTTACTCTTCATGAATGAATCAATAATCGAGCTAACGTTCAGAACGCACATCCATCTGCGACTTCACTTTGCTGGCGTCCTGCCAGCAATAGCTGATATTGATGATTCATTCAGACATTTTTCCAAGCAGAATGATGCTTCGTTCAAATAGAGTGATAAATTTCTCTGTTAGATGTTTAGGTTAACTATAGAAACGAGCAGGACAGTTTTAACCAATTCCCATCTCCAGCGTTGAAGTTTGAATTTTTAATAGTCGTTAACCGATGACAGCCATGGATGGCTGGAACTGACGTCGCGCAGGGACGGGCATTCGTCAGGTATCGGTAAGGACAAATATTTAAACTTCAGTTTTCGCTGAGCAGGGCGTCGGAGGGGTTCCAAGGGGAGGCACGGCGGTACGTCGCCCCTTGGGTGCTGCGGTCACCACCGCAATGGACTGGAAAGAATAACTAGACTTAAAAGAATTTCACCTGCTTATTTTATTTCTAGTTATATTTTCGCGACCGCGACAATAAAAAGAAAATGATTAACTAATTTAGAAAGAATTTAACCTGCTGACTGAAAATGAATCTTAATTATTTTATATCAGGCATAAACTGATTTAACCTTTCTTCATAATGAAAACTTATCTCAGCCAGTCTATTTTCTATTTGTCGTTCGTTTACATCCATCAGCGCAGCTAAACTATGCAAGTTATGACATTCGTGACGTAACCTATCATTGGCAATGCCCAGCAATATGCTGGCATCCATATTAATGCATTTTGAAATTTCCATTGCACACCTCATCAATCAGTGAATTACTTTTATAAGTTTAGTATTCAGAATTCAAAGACGCCAAAGTAGTGTTTGGTAATAAAAAATTCAATGATAATAGATCGTTTGATTTAAGCGTAAAGGTCTAATCAAAATAATTTTAATTCTTATATAAATTATAGTTTATTGATCTTTTTGTTATTCCTGTTTATATTTACGTAAGTGCTTACGTAAATATAAACAGGAATAACATGGATTTTTATGCTTTAACTGGAAAAATGGCATTGGGTAGTCGTTTACGACGTTTGGCTGATTCGTTTACGAATGAAGCTAGCCAAGTTTATAAATCTTATAATGTAGGTATAGATCCTCGTTGGTTTCCTGTGTTTTTTATGCTTTGTCATCATGAAAAAGCCTCTATATCTGAAATTGCGAAGGCTATAGGTCATTCTCACCCTTCGGTTAGCCAAATTGTTAAAGAAATGACTAAGCAGGGAATTACTGAAACATCATCAAGTGAGCAAGATTCTCGAGTGAATATTGTTAAGTTATCAGATAAAGGTAAAGCGTTAAAACCCTCATTAGATGAGCAATGTGATGATGTTAATCAAGCAGTAGAGCAACTTCTTAATGAAGCGGATACAGATTTATGGCGAGCTATTGAACAGATAGAAATTAAGCTTGAAGAAAAGCATTTCTTTGAAAGGGTTAGACAAGCTCGCTTAACGCGAGAACAACAATATGTAGAAATTGTACCTTATTCAAATCATGACCAAAAAATTTATGCAGAATTGAATAGAAATTGGATTGAAAAACATTGGCAACTAGAAGATGCTGATATTAAAGCCTTAGAGCATCCTCAAGAATCAATCCTAGAAAAAGGTGGAATGATTTTTCTGGCTAAATACAAAGGTGAAGTAGTTGGTAGCTGCGCTATGTTGAAGATGCAAGATGGTAATTTTGAATTAGCTAAAATGGCTGTATCCGAAAAAGTAAAAGGAAAGGGGATTGGTTATTTGCTAGGTTTGAAAATTATTGAACAGGCTAAACATTTATCGGTCGAAAAACTATACTTAGAAAGCAATACTCTTTTAGTGCCAGCGATAAACTTGTATAAAAAGTTAGGTTTTAAACAAATTAGCGGAATTTCTTCACCCTATGAAAGATGCAATATTCAAATGGATTTGTATTTATAACCCAGTATAAAAATCCATTTCAGCGATTGTTAAAGTAGATTATTAATAATAATTAACTTTTTGGGGTGAGAGCTTTTGCTACTTCTGCTGCGTTTAACCATGATTCATGACTTTGCACAACTAGCCACTTTCCTTCTACTTTCTGCAAAATAGCTGACCAAATAATTTGTCCTGTATACTCTGGAATGCCTTTTAATTTTAGTCGTAATTTTACTGGTAAAGTAAACGAGATGAGATCTGCGCTAAGCACTTTAGAATTCCATTGAAGAATTTCGTTGTGTAAATCTTCTACTGCGGCTCCAGCGATAACATACGATTTTTTTAAATCATCAAGTGAATTAACAACACCATCACTTACAAAATATGCATTGTCGTCATCAGAATAATAATCCAATCCCTGTAGGTATTGTTTATTATTCGAGGCTTCAAATATTTTTGTCACTACCAATGATGCCGTTTGAATGATTTGACGCTTTTCAGCCTCACTTACATTTGAAGCATTAGCTGATGATATCTGCATCATAAAAAGAATTAGAATTGATAATTGTCTCATTTGAATAATATCTCGAACTAACCGTATGTTTTCAAGTTATTTCTTTTGTTCTAAGTGTAAGAACTTGAAAGGTTCGTATTCATTGTTTTATGAAAAGTAGAGCATACCAGTTAATTTAAGCAACTCAATAGGGAGCGGCCCCTATTATTAGGGATAAATCCCCGCATTATCTATTAGTAATATTGTTACTTTTTATAATAAGGGTTTTTAAGTTGAATAACCTGTCTTTGTTTTAGTTTATGTTTTTTTACTAAGTCACCAAAAAAATGTTGAAAATTCTGCTCAAAAACACCATTTTTAATAATTGCTTGAAAGCCTTTTTCGATAATATTAGTCAGTTCTTTATTTTTTTTATTTATATAGAAATAGCTCAATGACGGGTATTTTATTAATATATTTGGTTCTACTGTTATAAGGTGAGAACCAAACTCTGTTATTTCTCTATCTATTTCTAAGATTGAGCGAGGGAAATAATCAACTAACTGATGCTCAATGGCTTTAAACATTGCTGTAAATGCCATGTTTCCTTCAACTTTCAAACCATTACTGGATAATATTTCATAGTCTAACCAATCTTTTTTTTGCACCGCAGTGAAGTTTGATAAATTTTTAACCGTGTTAACGTTTGCAAATAAATTAAGGTTTTTTTGGTGAACTATGACTAACCTAAATCCGATAAACCCTTTGTAAATAGGTTGTTTAATAGCATGGAGTTGCTGTGACATATCAGTTCTATTATTAGCCCATAATATGTCGATATTTTCGTTGTCACTTAATTTTTTGGCAGTTCTAAATTTATTGCTAGGAATTGGATTATAGATAATGTTCAGTTTGTAGCCTTGCGAAATGAATATTTTTTTGAGTAAACTTTCCACATATAAATTTTTTCCCTTCACTCCATTAACAGGTGCGGGGATTGTTAGGCTATATTGCTGTTGAGCTACGACATAAGGGCAGAGAAACAGTATTACAACAAAAGAAAGAAAGTACTTCACCATTTTAAATTCAGCTAACTGCTTACTTATCTATAAATATTAGCCTAATAATAATTTAAGTAAAACTTAACTTAAATAGCTTTGTGTTACTTAATGTAAGTAGCAGTAGAATTAAAAAGCCGATAATTACAATCGGCTTTTTTAATATGCTAACTATAATCTTAAATTGGCAAAGGGATTGGCTTATTGTTAACCGTTAAAGCTTTGTCTTTAAAAACAAAATTAGTTTGATAACCTGATTGATTTTCAATAATAAACCCTTGTTGTATAAATCCTTGTAAAAATTGAGGAACTTGTTGTGCAGCAATCTGTTTAATTTGTTCATCTGTCATATTTGCTGCTTGGGGGTCTGCCTTGATTTGTGACTCGACAGCCGTTGCAGCGATGTATTCAATGACCGCTTTGCTTCCTTTAACTTCACCATTTGCTAGAAGGTGTGGTAACCAAAACATTGGATCTTCCATTATCTTAGGTACTTGGGTGATCCCAACAACACTGGTATTTATGTGACTTTCAAAAGTCCCTTCATCAAGTGTTGCTCTTAGACTGGTGATATTGATTTGAGGTTCAGCTTTAAGAAAGGTGAGTAGGTTGTCTTGTGCAAACTTTAATATATTCTCTTGAATTTCTTCTTCTGTACCTTCTGTAAACATTTTAGTATTTTCTTGATACGCTGTGACAAATGCTTTACTGATATTGTTGATTTCTAGTGCCAATGCTACATCTTTGGCATTAAAGTCATTTGTCTCAATAGTATCGACACCGTAAGTAATTGCGATATTCGCTGAGTTTTTTACGTTATCTACTTTTGAAATTGCCTCAATGTAAATATTGTCTAATTTAGCATTCATGGCTTTCGATTCGTCTATTATGTTAATAGATTTTACCGAAATTTTTGAATCTGAATCATATAAACCTGTTTGAAATAATTCAGCAATAGATGCATCAGCTACCATGCTCATTTCAATTTCACCAATTTTCATATTTGCATTGTCTAAGGTAATATTCGATTCATTTGAAGTACCTTGATAGGTTAAGGCGCCATTGGAAAATGTACCTGCTCCTTGATAACCTTCAAATTTAATGTCTAACGAATTTTCAGTATCACTCATCGAGAATGCCTGAATAACATCTTTATAACTTGTATTTCCTGTAATGTCGGTAAATAATTTGAGACCATAGATAGGCGACTCTTCCGCCCAATTTAAATACTCGCGCAATTTATCGTGATTAGCGGCTAACGACATATTAAACAAGCCCAATGCATTATCGCCATTAGTAAGAATGGGCCCGTGTTGTGCCTGAATGTCAAAGTCTAAATAGGCATCTTCTAGTTCGGCAGGCGCATCTTGTATACTAAACTGTTCAACATCAATGCTAATTCTAATCTTACCTGACGTACTGAACCATTTGCTTTCTAAATTAGAAATGGTTGCTGTATATCCGTAAGCATCATTTATTTCCTTAACTATATTGTTAATTTGTTTTTCGACTTTGACGGAAACCATTTTGGGAGTGATAAGTGCTGCGGCAACGGTAAGGCCACAAATGCTTAATACTAGTTTTTTCATGCAGTTAAATCCTTTTATATATTATTAGTTCCAGTGCGGTATTATCACACACAACCATATTAGTTGGAATGTACTCCCCGAAGAAATATCAAAATTTATTCAATAAAATTAGATGTATAGACTACAGATACGTTTTAGTTATAAGTAAATCATTCGTCTAATCTCTCTTGTGAATTATTGTTACATCCTGCAAAGTTAAAGGTTATATGCTAGGGGATTAATAATAAATGGGGGCAGTGTATTGGAGCATGCTAAAAGAGTAAGGCTGTTTTAACCATTTGCAATGTTAGCGGTTTAATAAATAACGAATAGGAGATATATACCAATTTCTTGTATCCGCTTTTTTTATTTGGTCGATTTCAGTAAAATGCATGCACTTAAAAAAACTTTATAGGTTTCTAATGAAACGCATTGTTTTATATGTTTCTGACAAATGCTCTCACTGTCGTGAAGCACAAAAATACTTAGATAATAATGGCATTCAATACCGATTAACTAATGTGAGAATGCAGCGTGGTAGAAAAGAGCTAGATGCCATCGGGGCTCGCTCTGTACCAGTGCTTAAAATTGGGAATGAAGTGATGATAGGATGGAATTTAAAAAACTTCAAAAAAATCTATGGTGACGGTTAATCCTTTAAACTTGTGAGACTAGATACAAATATAAATAGAGTTTTGCCTTTCATTTAGCATACTTTCTACGAAAAACTTAGTATTTCCACTTGTTTGATTTATAAACGAATGTTATAAAAATAACTGAAGATAAAATCAGCAGGTGAAATATGGATTATCGTGAATCGACTCTGAGTTTAGGAACAACAGATAAACTGCTTTGTGCCTGTTGTGGAGGTATGAATCATAATGTGAATTCAATCATTACTTATGGTTACTACTTTCTTGAATACTTACCTATTTTTCCCGTTAAGCGGGGAACAAAGGTACATTGTTTACAATGTGCTAATGTCACTGAGGTTGCTCAAAACTCGCCTGATATCAAGTTGATTTTTTCGAACTTTAGTTTAGCTTTGTTTAATAAACTACGCTTGTTAAGTACTTTTACAGGAAGCATTTTTTTTGTTTTATTATTGAGTTTATATTTTTCTGAAGAACAGCAAAAACACCGTCAAAGCCAAGTTCATATTGATGTTCCTAAAGTAAACGACTTCTATTATTTAGATTATCGAAAAGTTACAGGTGATTTCAGCCCTCATCATAAATATCGTATTGCCAAAATAGTAGATATAACCGGTGGAACGGTGTCACTCACCTATGGAAATTATTTTTATCCTTTAAAATCTTCTTTAAGTAAAGGGCTTCATTTAGGCCACACGAGAAACCCTGACTATTTCGAGAAGAATAGACAACATTTTTCTTATGCTGAATTAGATGCTTTATTTCAGCAAGGCTTTATTTATCGAGTAGTTAGGCCTGAGATTAATTTTATAGGCAGGAATATGCAGGCTTTTATGATAGAAGGTAATATCGTAATTGATGTAGATAAAGTTGAGCAAAACTTCAGGTATGTGCCTGGAAAAAGACAGAATACGCAAGGAATGGGTTTTCTTAAAGCAACATATATTGAAGACAGGTTTGAACAAGCATTTGACTTATTTAAGCAATCATCTGAATTAGGGTATGCACCCGGACAAACAAATTTAGCTGAGCTTTACCTCTCTGGCATCGAAGGTAGCAGAGATGTTGAAAACGCTGTTCATTGGTTATTTAAAGCGGCATTACAAGGCTATCAACCAGCGATTGAAAAATATCGAGTCATTTGTCAGTTAGAAGAAGCATGCCAAATAGAAGATTTTTATCAGGCCTTAAACGAAGCGGGAACAGCTTATAGTATTTACTGAAGTTTTAACTCTGAGCAAAAATAAAGCCGCAAGATGCGGCTTAATATACGTGACTAAAACTAATATACGTTTGTATTAGTTTAGTGATCAGTTGTTTCATAACAATCATTTGTATAAAACGCAGCATATGCGATTGCGTATAAAACCAAAATGAAAGCCGTAAGCACCGAAACGGTTTGAAAAACAACGCTTGCAGAAGTAGTAATTGAATTAGATGCAACTAATACCGCTAAAATAGCTAAAGGCGAGAATATTATTGCGTTTGATAAATTCTTATTTTCAAAGAGTGGTTCAGTTTTTCCTTCATAAAGTTCATTTGTATATTGAGCAGCATAAGAAATTGCATTTAAAGAAAAATACATTGCCAATAAAATGAATATAATTTGGAATAATAATATTCCAGAAGTTGCTACTGAATTGATTGATAATAAAATAAATAAGATGGCTGCTGGTAGGCTAACCCAAGCTCTAAATAAGTTCTCATTTTTTATTACAAGTTCATTGTTAACCTTTCCCATTAAACGACCTCTTTCTAATATATTATTGTTAATGTTTAATTCGATACTCGGATGGTTATTTAACCACTATTAGTATCTATTTGAAACATTTAATAAAAAATAGGCATGAAATATTTGTGATAGGGCATTGGTTGATATTACTTTATTGCTAGCGACATTGAACATTGTTCAATGTCGCCACTTAATAGATTTAATCTTTTAAGTCAGGTTTATTCACTCGTAATTTGAGTTTTCTCAGCTAAAAGCTTAGCAACTCTTTCTTTGTTTTTTATAAATAAAGCTCGGTTTCTATTATCAGATTCAGCTAGGTCATATGCTTTTGTATAATTTTTATAAGCTTTTTTTAGCTCACCTTTTGTTTCTTGTGCTTCTGCTAAGCTGTCATAAACATTAGCTGATGTCGGATACATTTTGACATTATAAGCAAAGGCTTCTATCGCTTTATCTAATTTTTTATCGCCTAATGCGCCATAACCTAAATTATTAATCAGTCCTTCAGGGATCTGTACATCGAAACCAAATTTTGATGCAATTTTTTTGTAATGCTCTTGAACCCCTCCTAAGCCTTGACTAAATGTATCACGTGGCATATGCCAGCCGTCCCACACTTGTTTTAGTCCAAAATACTGACTGCGTAAAACGGTTGAACCATGATCTTCATCATCAAATTCTTTGTTAGCAAATATCAAACCTTTCATTTTGTTCTCTTTTGCTACGTTAACAAATTGATTATAAGGTTTGATCATGCGATCACCTTCTGCAGCCATGGTGACAAAAAGTGTACGATCAAGCGATCCCGATTTATTGAAAAAAGTTTCAGCGTCTTTTATTAATCGTTGGTCGTCCCACCATAAACTCGGACTGACTGAGATATATGCGTTAAATACCTTAGGGTTTGTTAAGAAAGCATTTAAAGCAAATAATCCCCCAAATGAATGACCACTAAATACACTATAAGGTTGGGTACGGTAGTTTTTTTCGATATAAGGTATTAATTCTTTTTCAAAAAAACTTAAAAAGTTATCAGCACCCCCGCCATTTTGAAAACGTTCATCTTTTGATACGAGAATTTTAGGGGTTAAATCGCGAGTTCTATCGGTATTTGCAACACCAACAATGATCATTTGGGGGATACGACCATTATCAGCAAGAAAATTCATTGTTCCGACTGTGTGACGGAAATGTCCTGGACCATCAGTGAGGTAGAGGACAGGAAATCGACTTTTTCCATTGCGATATGCATCAGGTAGGTGAACCTGAATAGTCCGTGTTTCATTAAGTGTTTTAGATTCAATTTCTATCGTTTTACCAATAGAAAGATTGTTATCTGAAGCTGCTGAAATGTTTGGTATAGATAACAAAATAAGTAGGAATAATCGTTTCATTTTTTTGTCCTGTTGTAGGTGTTTTTATATTTATTGTTACGGTTCTTCTTTCTACGATTTTTATCGTAGACTACTTTTTGTTATTTTCCAAGTCAGCAATTATTATCTATCAAAACTAACTCGTATCAAAATGTTACAAGCTTTCAGGAGGTACTACTTTTGTTGAGGTGAATGTATCAATTTAAAACAGAACTACTTCAGCACATAAAAAAATAGATGAGTGCTAATTCACTCATCTATTTTAAAAATTGAAATAGTAGGAAGGGTTAATTTGCTGCTACTTCTATATTTTGATTTAAATGTTTTGCTAAGAATTTGAGCATACGGTTATATAATTCAATTTTATTTTTATTATTGTAGAAACCATGTACTTCTTCATTTTTAACAATAGATTCGTAAGGGTAGTTAATTTCATCTAATGAATTTGTCAAACTTTCAAAGTGCTCTATAGGAACACGTCTGTCATGTTTTCCATGAACAAGTAGTAATGCGGCTTTAATTTTATCTACATTGTAAGCAGGTGAGTGTTTTCTTAATTCGTCCATGTCCGTACCAACGGTTTGTTCAATAAATGAAACGCCTTCTTGTCTTTCCTGAATGTCCCCCTTTTTATACTTCAAAGGTAAGTCATAAACGCCAGCGTAACCTATCGCACATTTGTATAAATCTGGTTCTTTAACTGTTCCCATTAAAGCAGCGTATCCACCGTAGCTTGCACCATAAATGCAGATATTACTTTTATCAGCAAATCCATTATCAATGGCCCATAACGTGCCATCTGTAATATCATCTTGCATGGCCTTTCCCCATTGTTTGTAGCCAGACTTTTCAAAAGCCAACCCATACCCACCAGAGCCCCTGAAATTAACCTGTAGAACTGAATAACCATGGCTTGCTAACAATTGTGCTTCAGAGTCAAACCCCCAATAATCCCTAGGTCCAAACGGCCCTCCATGCACCATAACAATCATAGGTGTTGGAGATTGTGCTGATTTTGGTGTTGTTAAATAACCATTTATGGTTTTGCCGTCTCTTGCTTTAAAAGCAATGGGCTGCATTGTTGATAATTCTTTTCTATCAATTGAAGGGCGTTTTTTAATTAAAGGATTAAGTTGTTTTTTTGTGTCGTTATACAAGTAATAAATGCCGGGTTCAACATCTGATGATACATATACTAGCCTGATGTTATCATCTCGAGAACGTTGAAGTTCAGAAACGTATTTACCTTTGAAACTATTTTTTAATAACTGTGCAAATCTAGCTCTTTTACTTGTTGCATCAAGGAAATTCATTTTTGGTTTGCCTTGATCTGTCCGATATGCAATTACTTTATTATCCCAATCCCACAACAACGATGTTTCTTGAATATCTTGCATGGTTGCTAAGATTGTCGACTCTGTAGTATGGCGATTAAATTGGACTAAATTAGTTTGATTACCACTGACATAGTGACTCATCAATATTGATTTATCATCGTAATCTGAAATGAGATCATAATTTTTAGGGTTATCAAATTTGACCCATTCATCGTCTTTGTTTTTATATAATATTTCATCTTCCCAACTTTTTAATATACCAATTTGGGCTATCGCATTGCCTTTACTATCGATGATAAATTGTGCTTTTCTTGTAGAAGATAGCTCTCTATTGATGACTCGTCCGGAATAAATATTGATTAATTTAAGTCGTCGAGTACTACCTTGGCTGGCGTATGAAGAAATCATGATATGCTCAGGATCATCAACCATTATACTTTCGATGGTAAATGGGTCATTAAAGTTGTCTTTGGAACCTGAGCCAAATCTACCTTTATATCCCCATAGTTCTTTGTTTTTTGAACCATCAAAATTTATTGCTTGTAACTTTCCTGTGTAATAAAGGGTTTCAGTTCTTCCTCCCTTCCTGCCGGGTCTTATAAGTAAACGTTCATTATTTGCCCAGTACCATTCAGCAATAAACTTATTCTTTCCCATAACAAATGAATAAGTGGGTTTGTTGGTTGATGTATCAATAATGACAACAGCTTCAGAATTCCCTTTTGGAATTGAATACGCTAGACGCTTTCCATCAGGAGATAACTTAATGTTGTTTATAACATCATCAGCAAAAAGTTCTTTGGGTTGTAAATTTGCGAAGGTTAAAGTTGATAATAGACTGAGTGTAATACTCAGGGTGAGCAATATATAGCTTTTCATACAAATCCTTGATTTACAGTGTAATTCCTTTGTTTACATTGTAGCTATATTACTGACTAAAAAGCAAAGAATTAAAGTTTATAATAACTTATTACCTTGTATAAAAAAGATTGAGTTCTTTAGTTTTGTTTTAAGTGCTATTAAAAGAGAGGTTTTCATTGTGGTTTAAAACAGTTTAATAATTATTGAATTTCTTACAATTTCTCACGTTAGTAAACATTTCATCAACAAAGTGTAGCAAGAATCGAACAGTACAACACTTTATGATCCCTTCATAAATGATTAACACAAAAAACACAGGGAATTACTCTTATGAAAAAATCACTTATTAGCGTTGCATTATTATTAGCATCTTCGTCTGTTTATGCCGAAACTCAAAACTCTACAACTAAGTATCCAGAAAACCCGGTATTAAGGCCTTTAACACTTACCGATGGCACTATTGAATTAAGTGGTGCTTTAGCATGGGGTGAAGAAAATGATGATAGTAGAGGTGAACTTAATTTAAATGCTGCTTACGGTTTAACTGATAATTTAACAATAGGCTTTGGTGGGGTTAATTATCGAATTTTGGCACGTAAAGGTAATAAAAATGGTCTGGAATTAGCTGTAGGTCTAGGAGTAAGAGGATATCAAGAATCTTATAATAATGGTGATTCTTTTGGTTATGGTGCAGATTTAACTGGTAAGTATGTTTTTAATAAAGATGTCGCAATGACTTTTTCTTTGGGGTATATCAATTGGGATGAGGAGAAGCTAGAAAATAAAAGTGAGTACCGATATTCTGTAGGTTTACAAAGAAATATTGCTAAAGATTGGACTGCGTTCGCAAATTATACTTATCGTGATTTAAAAGACTTTACTCAAGATGATGCGCATAAAGTAACTGTGGGTGTAAATTATGCTTATAGTAAAGATATTGATGTAGGCATGTTCGCAGGTTACTCAGATTTTGATGCTCAGAAAAATGGCTATAAACTTGACAATAATCTGGATCGTGCTGCTGGAGTTTATCTAACGTATCGCTTTTAACCTACGATAAGATCTGAATATTTATTAAAAGGATTAAGAGCAAACGCTAACAGATTCATTGCTAGCGTTTATTTTATTCCGGTCTTGCTTTCTTAAACGGATTAGTAATTCCTGAATATTCATTTGCGCCCAAACGAGCTAAAGGGTTAACATTTTCAGCGTGTATTTTAATGCGGCCATTATCTTCAGTGGTAATGCTAGGACTAACGTATAGCTGTTTCACTTCTACAAAGATGAGGGATTGTGGTATATCACCAATTTCTTTAACTTCAAATAGCTCACATGCATAAGCGATATCACATTGTGCTAAGCGGGGTAAGTCAAACCCTTCAAATGGAATTGTATTTAATTTATTCGTATCTATAGTGGCTAATTCAGACTCGCCATGTTTAAGTGAAGCCGCTGTTTGGGTAACGATATCAGCCTGACTTTCGTTGGCGATATGAATAACCATTTTCTTATTTTTTAATACATTCGTTAACGTGTCTTTATCATCACCACTTGGTTTTTTTCCTACAGATATCATTAGTAATGCAGGGTTACTCGATATAGCGGTAAAGTATGAAAAAGGGGCTAAATTGATATCGCTTTCATTTTTATTCTTATCGTTTGAGGTTGTTAATACCCAAGCTATTGGTCTTGGAATAACTGTTTGGGTCATTAAGTGGTAGCGTTGATTGGCGCTATAATCTGAAAAGTTAATAATCATAAGAGGTCTTTAAATTGATGACTATGAGTTAATTTAAGCAATAATAGCATGTTAAATAATATCACAGTTAACGACTATAACGCTTTTCTGCAGCAGTCACTTTTGTTAAATAGTTTCTACTTTCAGATCTTGGATGTTTTTTTGTTAGTTTGTTGTATACCTGATTAGGTGAAAGCTTATTAATCACTGTTGGCGCGTTTTCTCTGTTCCTACTAAAGGTTTTAAAAACATTACCTGCACCACCATTGTATGCTGATATCACAGAATAATGGCGGCTCAGTGGGTTGATAATCTTTTTAAGATATTGTTGTTGCAATATATGTAAATAAGCAGTGCCTATTTCAATATTTTCATTTGCAGTAAAAAGCAACTGCTTACTCGGGATACCCGGCCTTTTCAATATTCGTTGATATACATCTTTACCTGCCGTCTTTGGTATTATTTGCATTAACCCGTAAGCATTTGATGGACTAACAGCAAATGGATTAAAACTGCTTTCTGTTTCGATAAC